>CALEJX010000318.1 GCA_937898375.1 uncultured Ruminococcus sp. | reverse complement strand
TAGCAACGCTGCTTGCGCTGTCGCTGACGTTCGGCACGGTGGCATTGCCTGTGGCTGAGAGCGGAACACTTCTGAAAGGGGGAGCTATTTCGGCTAGTGCGTATTATAGTGAAGATGATGTTTGGGAATATGATTTTGATAATGAAGGTATTGAAATAACTAGATATTGTGGTAATGATAAAAATGTTGTTATCCCAAGCGTTATCGATGATAAAAAAGTTACAAGCATTAGTTTTCTGCAGGGGGGAGTTTTTCGTTACAGCTTACATTTGGTCGCCAAAGCCGCCCTGACACTGCTTTTCGCCTTTATCGCCATTTTATATGCACCCAAAAGCTGGCTGCCGATATGCTGGATATTTTTCTTTTCAACAGCGTCATATCCCCACTCTGTCAGTTCGGGAAGCTGATGTTCTAGTATCATGCAGGCGGTCTTTTCAAAAGCTTCAATGCTGTCTGCCTTGTATAAATGCTTGACGTCCACCAACCAGCCGTCATACACTGGGATATTACGGAGAAGCACAGGTATCTTCATTGCAAGGGCTTCAAGAACAACGATACCCTCAGTTTCCTCATATGAGGGGAACAGAAAAAGGTCGCTTCCACTGTATGCCGCCTTAAGCTGTTCAGGAGGAACATACCCTGCAAAGGTCAGATTTGGTATATCCTCCGCCACTGCCCTGCGCACCTCTTTTCCCACAAAACGTAAATCAGCCGACCCAAACCATATGAATTTATACTGCGGCATTCGCTTCGCAAGCTCGATAAAATCAAGTATGCCCTTTCTTTTTATGGTAAGCCCTGCGGACATTATTACCTTGTCACTGTCGCTGTAGCCATATTTTACCCTAAAGTCTTTGCCTGCGCTCTCGTTTTTATTGTATTCACTCAGGTCTATGCCATTGGATATGACCACTATATCCTTTTTTATATGATAGCTTTCAAGAAGCTTTTTTGAATACTCGCTAGGTGTAACGATGACATCTCCCATTGAATAGCAAAGCTTTATCCATAATTTGAAAAGCCCTGCAAAGAGATTTGAGCCGACATAAGAATTGCGGAACTCTTCCATTGTGAAATGTGCATGGTAGACCAATGGTATACCAAGTCTTTTCGCCCTTAGCGCCAAGAAAAATGACTTTGGAAACACAGTGTTGATATGTATAACGTCCGCTTCCTTGTAGTTATCTGTACATTCTATGCCATTTGCGGCAAGTCCTGCTTTCTGATGATATATCGCCCTGCCTACACCGCTTTTTTCTATCTTATCCTGAAATTCTGAATAAATTTATACTTTCATAAGCCCCTCCTAAAAAATGCGAAGCATATCAAACGCCTTGTAAAGTCCCATACTGTAAAGAAGTATCGCCGCAGGCTTGCCAAGAAGAATGATAACAGTGAACTTCTTTAGGGTCATTTTGCTTACGCCTGCAAGGTAGCAAAGAAAATCATCAGGGGCAACAGGCAGGAAAATGAGAATAGCGAAAATTCTGTCAAACAGTTTTTGGTCAAGAAGATACTTGCTGTATTTGCTGTAAAATTTCTTGCTGGTTATCTTTTCTGTAAGCCCCTTGCCGCAGGCTCTCGATATGAGAAAAGCGATAACAGAGCCTATACAAATGCCCACATAGTTATACACAAAACCCATGACAGCCCCGAAAAACGCCACTCCGTAAACGCACCCCACCGCTCCTGGCAGGATAGGGATAATGACCTGCACAGCCTGAACGATAACAAACAAAAGCGGTGCGATGATACCCGAAGAATCAAGCATAGCCTGCAATTTCTGTTTATCAGTAAAAATGCCTGCCTGATACCAATAGCCCGTGAGGACTATTACACCCAAAAGAGAAATATATAATATCATCCGCCTATGGTCCGATATCCATTCCATAAATCTTTTCATACAAAATCCACCGTTTTTCCAAGCCTTTCGGCTTTACTACCAAAATTATAAAACGGCATGGTAAATAGAAGCTATCAAAAGCTTAAACAGAAGTTAAACTGTGGCGAAACATTAGTGAAACAGGGTGGGGACATGAAAACAGCGTACCGCAGGATAGCGGTACGCTGTTTTTTGCAATATCCAAAATCATTTCTTATAAACAACAACGCTCTGTCTGCCCAAAATGTTATAGCTGCTCTGGAAATTCGAGTATGAAAAGCGTCTGTTCTTTGTGCCTGTAAGCACGTCGCCAAAGATAAAGTCGCCCTTGACATCATCATAGCCTGTTATAACAAGACAGTGCTGCGGCGCATACCACAAAAAGCTGTAATTGCCTGAACCTGGCTGAGTGTATCTCTGTCCTTTTGTGAGCTTCCAGTTTTGCAGCAGATACATAGGCTTGCCGTTTGTCGCCATCCACACTATTACAGGGTGACCCTTGTCGATCTCGGTCTTTATCTGCTCAGGAGTAAGTCCGCCTGCCGTCTTTGTGCTGCCAAGGTCGAGCTTGCTGGTGCTTATTTTTTCTTTGTTTATGTTCTTGCCTGTCATGTAATCTGTGTAAAGCTCGATCTGATAGTTGTTCTGCATATGCCTGTCTTTTAGGAATTTGTTTGCAGCCTGCGCTATAACAGGCGCATAAACTCCGGGACCTGTGTAGGTATAAGGCGAGCCTGCATAAGCATAGTTAGGATCTACAGTTCCAACTGCGCCGTGAGGGATATAAGCATTTGAAACATAATTCTTGTTTGTTGAAAAGCCTATGTAGTTGAGAACTGTTGCAAGTGAAGTCGCCTCACAGCCCATTGGCATTGGCGAACCGCCCACATATCCATTCTGATTTATACAAGCCACCGCAAGATTGTTGTAACGCTGAACATAAGAAGCATTTATCCAGCCGTGCTTGCCATTTTGCGGCATTTTAACGTCGATACGTCCGTTCTGTACTGCGCCGAACTGAGAAAGCACAGTGTTTGCAGGGATACTTCCGATAACAACGTTCTCGTTCTTTGAGCGATACACCGTCACATATTTTGTAGTTTTTACGGTCTTGTTTGTGTAAGACTTCTTTTCGCTGCTGAACGAGCCGCTGTAAGTGACGCCGTTTAGTATCCTATATGCTCTGACTTTAAATCTGTACTGCTTTGCACTTTCGAGCTTGTCAACAGTGAACTCAGTTTTTGTGGTATCTGCCAAATGCACCCACTTGCCGTTTGAGTACATATAAACATTATAGCCCATCGCTTTTGAGACCTTTGACCAGCGCAATTTCAGAGAATTTTTTGATGTGATAGTAGAATCCATTTTCACAGCCGACGGCAACGTGCAGGTAGTGAGCTGTTGCGACAAATCAGAAAATACTCTTTCATCGTTGACAGTTTTATAAGCCCTTACCTTGTACATATACTTTGTGGCAGAGGACTTTTTGCTGTATGTATACTTAGTATCAGTTGTTTCGCCTATTTTCACGAATTTACCCGAACGCCAATAGTACACCTCATATCCCTCTGCGCCGTCAACAGCCGTCCAAGTGAAAGTGTTTGAGGACGAAGTATTGCTGACAGACTTAAGTCCGACAGGCGCTTGAAGCGAAACGTCCTCCATATTGCCAGCCGAGCTATCCTCAGCGCTGAAAGTTACGATCTCCGCAGTTTCCTCGCTATAAGAAAAAGCAGTCTGTGCAAAGCCTGTTGACATTATCGACAGTGCCGCCACAAAAGCGATCATTTTCTTCATCATTACAGTTTTCCCCCTATAATTTGAGTTTTCCATTTATAAGTATAGCATTTATTTTCCATAAAATCAAGTATAAGGGTAAAAATTTGTCAGATTTTTTTTTACCAAACAAAAATTAAACAAAAAACACCGCACAAAGCCCTACCTCTGTGCGGTGTAAATATCTACTTGATTACTTCCTCTTAGAAACCACCAAAGCCGCACCTGCAAGTGCTGCCAGACCTACACTTATGCCCATTGCCGCATCTGTGTTAGGGTTTTTGGTGCTGTTAGGATTTGTTGTTGTCTTTGATGATGAAGCCACTGTACTGCTATCCTTTGCTTCCTCAGAAGATGACTCCTCAGCCTTGCTCTCACTGCTCTCATCGCTTGAAGGCTCCTCAACAACGTCATTGAACTCAACATCGTCGTCCTTTGTCATTGCGTCAACGCCGTCGTCTGTGACATCAACCTTGTCCCAGCCATAAAGCTCCTTGATAGCCGCTGTGAGTTCCTCAGCCGCAGTCTTGTGCGAAGCCGCCGCTGGGTGATAATCAACTGCATAGCCGTTAGCTGCATTGTCCTGAACGCTCAGCTCAGTGGTCTTTACCTTGCTGTCACCTGTTTCAGTTGTATAATCAGCTACCGCCTTCTCTATTGACGGATAAAGCTCCTGACCCATAAGACCAAGAGTACAAAGTATCTCAGAATTTGGATTTTTAGCTCTTATCTCCTTGAGAAAATCTACATAGCCCTTTTCAAACTCAGCACACTTTTCAGCGTCGCCCTTTGTGTATGAGTTATCATTAGTACCAAGATTTACAACGATAAGCTCAGGTTGATACTGTGAGAAATCCCAATCATAATTAGCTGTCTGTTCGCCGTCAAACCAGCTCCATGTGAAGCAGAACTTGTCATAGAAGTTTGGTACGAGCAGTGCGTCATTTATCTTTCCGTCACTTGAATAACCCGAGATAACGCCTGCGCCGCTTACTGATACAAAGCTGTAGTCAGCGCCAAAATTCTGTGCTGTCTTGTAAGCATATGTCTTTGCGGCGTTCTCATTGTAAATTGAAAATGACTTTCCAAGCGGGTCATCAACGCCGTATCCGCAAGTGATAGAGTCGCCTATAAATTCGATAGAGTGCTTTGCCGCCTCTGTAGGCTGTGGCTTACCGTCTACCTCAAAGCTGTCAATTGCGATAACGCTCTGTGCGGCTTCTGAAAGCTTTATGAGCTTTACAGTGCTTTCGCCCTCAGGGAGATCCACCTCGACCGCATTTGTCTTGCTGTTCTTTATGTAGCCCTGCTTAACAAGCTTGCCGTTTACAAAAACGCCTATCCTTGCCGCACCTGTGCTTCCGTTTACATTGAAAACAGCCTTTGTGCCTGTGCATTTGAACTCGATACCGCTTGCAGAATAGCCCAGTATCGTTGTGTCGCCCTTTCTGTAAGTACGACCGATAAGCTTTACATTGTCGCTTGTTGCCTCATAAGAGGTGAGCTTGTCCGTTGTTTCTGTGTCTGCCATGGCTGTCATTCCCATACAGCCTGCCGCAATAGCCGCAGCGCAGAAACCTGCTAAAAACTTCTTCATACTATGATTTCCTCCATTTTAAGGTTTTTGTATCTCTTACCTTAATATTTTAAAATTCGATAATTTAATTATACTCTATCTGCCAAACATATACATTGATTTATTGTTAATATTTATACGATATTATATTAACAAACCCTAGCTATTCTTTATCTTCTTATAAACCACAGCCGACAGCGGCGGACAGACAAAGCTGCCTGAAACAGGCTGTTTGTTCATCTTTCCGTTTTCGTCAAGCCTGAGATAAAAGCTTCCCTCAGGTAGACCAAAGCCCTTGTCCTCATAGTACGGATTAAGTGCGATAACATAGCACTCGCCGTCCTTTTCAAGCTTCCAGCTTATGCAGTTCCAATCGTTGTTGTGCATAAAATGAAGATGTGCGTTCACGTCCTCTTTCGTACTCATTCTGAAGAGCGGACTTCCCTTTCTCAGCCTTATAAGAGCTCTATAATAATCAAAGACCTCTTTATATTCAAATTTTCTATTCCATTTTATGGAGTTTGTATAGTCAGGCGCATTGTAGCTGTCATGGGAGTAGATATTCACGTCGTTAGGCTCTTCGCCCTCTTTGAGTATCCTCGGCTTTGACCTGAGAAAATCCTGACCAAGCTGTATAAACGGCATACCCTGTGAAAGTATCACTATCGCCGCCGCAAGCTTGTCCATTTTTATCCTTGCACCCTCGCTGTCATTCTTCGCAGATATGCAAAGCTTGTCCCACAAGGTGTTGTTATCGTGAGCCTCACAGTAATTCACCGCCTGAGTAGGCTCGAACGCCCAGCAAGCCTCTTTTGCGTCATTTATCTGATAATGCGGCACAGAGCCAACTATACCACGTCTTAGGGTAGAAGCCGCATTTCTGTTTCCGCTGATAAAGCCCTTGTCATACGGATTGAAAGTTCCGCCCTTTATGGAATCTCTGATGTTATCGTTGAAAAGCCCAACTCTGCCGAACTGATATGAGTTCCATTTATATGCAAGCCTGTCCGCAGGGAGCGGCGATTCTCCTCCTGTCCAACCCTCTCCGTACATTAATATCTGCGGGTCTATCTTGTTAAGCTCATCTCTTATGATGTTCACAGTTTCGATATCGTGAAGTGCCATAAGGTCAAAGCGGAAGCCGTCTATCTTGTATTCCGTTGCCCAGAATTTAAGAGAATCTATCATGAATTTTCTCATCATCATATGGTTTGAAGCCGTTTCGTTTCCGCAGCCCGAACCATTTGAAAATGAGCCGTCATTTCTTATTCTGTGATAATAATATGGGAAAGAGCGCTCAAAAGCTGACTCCTCGGTGTAGTAAGTGTGATTGTATACCACGTCCATTACAACGCCTATGCCATTCTCGTGAAGCGCCATAACAAGCTGTTTGAACTCTCTTATCCTGCACTTAGGGTCATAAGGATCAGTAGAATATGACCCCTCAAGGCAGTTGAAGTTTTTCGGGTCATAGCCCCAGTTATACTGATTTAGCCATGGCTTGCTCTCGTCAACAGTGGCATAATCTTCCACAGGAAGCAGGTGAACATGCGTGATGCCAAGCTCTTTGAGATGTTCGATACAGGTATTCACGCCCTGATATTTCGTACCCTTATCGGCGAAAGCCACATACTTTCCTCTATGCTCAGGAGCAACGCCTGACGAGCTGTCCGCAGAAAAATCCCTGACGTGGCACTCATACACCACAGCGTCGCAGGCATTTCTGCACCTAGGCTTCTTGACCTTATCCCAGCCCTCAGGGTCAGTGGTCTTGAAGTCCACTACCGCACCAACGTTGCCGTTCACGCCGCAGGCTTTTGCATAGATATCTATAGTTTCATGCCTTGTTTTGTGGTCAAACTCAAATGTATAGGTATAGAAAACGCCGTCAAGGTTACGGAGTATCTCCACATACCAAACGCCGTGGTCTATTTTTTCCATAGGCAGGCTTTCAAGGCGGCTTTTGCCCTCGCCGTCAAGGTACAGATTAAGGTAAACGCCCGTTGCAAGCGGCGACCATGTTTTGAACACAGTCTTGCCGTCTCTCATGACCGCACCCAGATCGTTTCCTATATATTGATTATCTCTGTCGAACTGTTCATAATTCAATCTGTACATCAAATATGCCCCTTGCCTATGATTTTAGCTTCTCAAACTTTTACTTGATACTTTCACCTAAAACCGAGCCTTGCAGCAGCTTAGTTTCAAATCCCTCTCTTGTGTTTTTTAGCAGGTCATCGCAAAGCTTTACCTTGTCCTTTTCAAGAAGCAGCACGATAGTTGAGCCGCCAAACTCGAAATAGCCCTTTTCTTCGCCCTTTGTGACCTTTACGCCCCCCTCTGTATGCAGATTTGATATCTTGCCCACCATAAGAGCTCCGACCTCCATTTGAATGATATCCCCGAAGTTCTCCGTTCTTATCATGCAGTATTCTCTGGAATTTTCCTTGAAAACAGGCAGATAATTATTCACAACAGGGTTTACGGTATGAAGGATACCATTTATCTTTCTGTTGTGGCTCTTTACGCCGTCTGCGCAGTAGCAGTAGCGGTGATAATCGTCCACTGAAAGCCTGATGATAACTGCATAGCCGCCCTCATAACGCTTTGCAAGCTTGCTGTCTCTCAAAAGGGAAGCTGTGTTATACACAGCGTTCTTTATAATAAAGGTATCAGACTGTGTTATCTTATAAGCCGTCACCTTGCCGTCAGAGGGTGAAACAAGCAGATTTCTGTCTTTGGTTATAAAACGTCTGCCGGGCTTTATTTTTCTTGTGAAAAAGTCGTTGAAAGAGCGATACATTCTCTCCTCGTAGTCAAACATATCTATGCCGTTATTTTCTGCAAAGCTGAAAATAAAAGGCACTGAGAATTTGCTGTCAAGTATCACTCTTGCGCACTTTGAAAATATCGGACAGCCGAGAAATTTCATAAGCGCCCTGCCCATTGCCGAGCTGTAGGCAGCCGCAAGAAAGCTATCCTGAGATGTGGTCTTTTCGTATTCTCTACCCTGTCTGTCACGATATTTCATCTTTCTCTCTCCTTTTTTATTTCGCATTTTTTATTCACATGAGCACTGCCTGCGGGCAAGTTTATTCTGTTGCCCGAGGAGCGGTTTGCCATTAAACCGAACTTTGCATTACACACTTTGTAGGGGACGGCCCCCCCGACATCCCATTCTTTTTGCACCAGCCTGATAAAAAACTATCCAAGTTATTTTTTATCTTAGATTATATGCTGCATTTTAAGATAGCCGATAAGTATTATCGCACCTATTGTAAAGAGTATCAGCACGCCTTTCATAGAAAGCTTCTTGACATTTATTCTCAGCACAAAGAGAATAGAAATAAGTATCATAAAGCCGTGGAAAACGAATGGGAAGATATCCTTTGGTATATTGTGCTGACCCATGAACAGGAGCGGAAGTATCATTGAAACTGTTGTAACAGGCAGACCCTGATATTCCTTTCTGTTCTCTGTTGTGTTTCTCTGACGTTCTTCCTCCATAACATTAAAGTAGCCAAGTCTGATAACAGCGCCGAGGACTATCATAATGCTTGCGATAAGTCTGAGCGGATAAACTGAATCATAGTGATAGCCTATGACAGCAGGGAAAACGCCGAAACAAACAAGGTCGCACAGCGAGTCGATCTGTATACCGAACACCTTTTCATGCTCTGTTCTGTTTTTCATGCTTCTTGCTATCTTGCCGTCAAAAAGGTCGCAAATACCCGAAAGGAGCAGGCAGAGAAAGGCTATGGACATATGATTTTCAAAGACCTGAGTGATTCCGAACACTGACGAAATAAGTCCTATGTATGTGAGTATTACCGAATAATTATAAAAACCGATCATTTTTTCTTTTTTCCTCTCATTATTCTTTTCCAACATCTTTCTTTACTTTCTGCGGCTCTTCCAAAGCGTTTTTCTTATCGTTTCTCATAACGATAAAGTGAGCCACGAATGTTACCGCAGCACTCATTATCAGCAGGAAATAGAAGCTTAGTCCACGGCTCAAAAGCATCGCAGGCTTTACAAGTTCTGCGGTGAAAATGCTCATGAACATATATGTGAAGCAGCCCTCTGTTACACCTGCCGCACCAGGCAGCGGCAGCATTTCCACTGCAACGCCTATCATTGTTTGAAGTGCGATTATATTCCAGAAGCTCGTTCCGCTAAGTCCATAGGACTTGTACACTATCCATGTGACAGACAGCAGGAACAATCTCTGCACCAGTGTGATAAGAAAAATATTTATCACAGTATGCACATTGCTCTTTATATACTCAGAGCCGAGCATATAGTTGTCGCAGATACGCTTTATTTTGTTTATGTATTTTTCATTGTTCTTTTCTTTGAGTATCCTCATGCGTGTCAGAAGATTTATAAGCTTTATGCCCATTTTTCTCGCCCACAAAGGTTTATAGAAGATAAACACAAGCCCTGCGATATAGGCGATATTCAGTATAAAGCCGATAAGCAGAAGCCACCAAAGCCGTCCCACATGAAGCTTTATAAAGCCGAAATTGAAAAGCAGGAACACCACTGCAAGAAGCACCTGCACAGCCTTGAAAGCTATGGTGATGATAAGCATTATTAAGGTGGAAAAGCCTATCTTTATGCCGTCTTTCTTCATGTAATACATCTGCGCAGGCTGTCCGCCGGAAGCAGACGGCGTTATGCAACTAAAGAAAAAGCCTATGAACGAATATTTCAAACAACGCCTGAAAGGAGTTTTTACTTCAAAAAGTCTTAGCATATACTTTATTATGACCGACTCCCCTGCCACATAGCAGAACACACACACAGCGCCCACTGCAAGCCAGCTTTTCTTTGCAAGGTGAAGATCAGCCATTATGTCGGAAAATTCTTCTCCTCTGAAAAGCAGTCTCACCGTCAGCCAGCCTATGACCGCAATAAAGAATACATTAAGAACATATTTCAGGTTCTTTTTTATTATAATCATCTCCGAATTTTCAGCCTGTCCATTAAAAGGTCAGACCGTTTTTTGTCCCACACATATTTTTTTACAGCACGAATGCCATAAAGCACAGATTTACGATTATCTGCAAAAGTGTAAATCTTATTACTACCTGAGTATCAGACCAGCCCTTGTTCTTTCTTGCATGGTCGTGAAGCGGAGTTCTTATGCCCTCCATAAAGTTCTTTATTTTCAGAAAACGTCTGAAAGAAAGTTTCAGAAGTCCAAGTCCGCCGTCAAGTATGATAACTATAGCCATAGGGATAAATGCGAACGGAGCGGCAGTTTTCAAAAACATCACCGCAAGGAAAACGCCCAGCGCTCTCGAACCTGCATCGCCCATGAGCATCTGGCTTGGTGAGCAGTTGAACCAAAGATAAGCCGCAAGAGTAACAAACATTATCATAGGAAGCAGTATATCAGCCGCACCGCTCTTTGTCACCATAAGTGCAAGGGGCAGAAGAACTGTCATCACCAGCGAGCCGCACAGCCCGTCCACGCCGTCTGTACAGTTTGTAACGTTTATAGCCGTCCAAACGAGAACGCCTGCAAGGATAATGAACAGCGGGGCAGGGATAGTGAAAGTCGAATTTGTGAG
>CALEJX010000317.1 GCA_937898375.1 uncultured Ruminococcus sp. | reverse complement strand
TGTCAGTATTGGAGAGAATAAATCCACTGCTTTTTAGCTGCTTGAGATATCTCATTATCATATCTGGAATAGCTATTACCCTCAATGATGATGAGCTTTTAGGCGTTGAAATAATGACTTTCGTCTTTTTATTCCCACTACATATGCCTATGCGCTGTACAGCCCTTTTTACACACATAACGCCACTCTGAAAGTCAATATCAGACCACATAAGGCCGCATAATTCACCTATTCTCAGTCCCATAAACAATGATATCATAACTCCGAGTGACGTTAGATCCATGTGCGACTTAAGATAATTCACAAGTTTTTTCTGCTCGATATTATTTATTACTAGGTCTTTCTTTTTACTGCCTCTAGGCAATACAACATTTCTAAGTGAGATATGGATATCATGCTCTTCCTGCGCAAATTTGAGCATAGCCTTGAACACGGTAAAAATATCTCTGACATAGCTTGCAGAAAAGCCTTCAGACAGCTTTCGGTTTATAAACACATTTATTTTTGTTGATGTGATATCTGAACAAAGTATATTTCCAAATTCGGGCAGGATGTGCTTTTGAAACTTTGTGCAGTAATTAACATACGTTGACTTTTTTACTCTGTTGACGATCGCAGCGAGCCATTCATCGTAGGCTTCTGCTACGCTTATGTTCCTGTCGCTTAAAAAACGAGACTCTATCTCCATGCCGATCTGCAATTTTTTCAGTGCCACCTCGTAGGTCTGACCATAAACATATTGATAAAGCATTTTGCCGTTTGTATTATACCCTATAGCAAATCTACCCATAAATCTGCCGTCTTTTCTTTTCGTGATACACATAGACATATAAATTACCTCTTTTCTCAAATATGTACAGCTTGTATATAAATTGACTGCTAAAGCAACAATTTTACACAAAATCGTGCTTTCGTATTGAAATTATTTACCTTTTATGCTATAATTAATGCGAGTAATTATAAGTATATCAACTGATTTACGTATATGTAAAGAAGCAAAAAAGTAGTTTTTCTCAAAAGTAACTATTTTGAGAAATTCGCCACCTCTATTTATTCACCTAACTTCATATTTTTCATATAAAAAAGGTCAGCCGACAGCTAATAGCCGTCAACTGATCTTATTTTTTATATCAAACAACAATACCGCCACCCCCTGTCCCCAGAGAGCGGCGGTATCAATCCGCACTACTTTTCAGTAAGATATTCATTTCTGTCAAACAGCTGCTCGACAGAAAGATTTTTAAACCTTGGAATGTTGTATCCAAACGGCGAGTTGAGCGCCTTTACAAAGTCTTTCGTATAGCCGTGATTTTCGTAAAGATCGTCCTCATACTTTATTTTCTCTGCTTGCTTTATGTTATTGTCCTTTGCGTTGACCTCTTCTGCCGTGATACAGCGCTGCATAACATAATGATAAATGGAGAAGTAGGAATTTACCGCATAAATGTCATTTATGTATTTGTTCAGTTCACGAACCACAGTAAGATGAGCAATGCAGTTGCGGTATTTCCTTGTCATGTTGCTGTCTGCATTATTGATATCAACTTCAACGCACTTGCACAGACGCTTGTTCTTTTTCAAGAACAAATTCGGTATATCTTCACCATTATCACAAAGCTCACAAAGCGTCTGTGAAAGTATCCTGTAGTCATTTTTCAAGTTCTTTGAAGCCAGCGCAGGAATTATCTCCTTATACAATCCAAAGTCACGTTCAAGACAGTGTATTGCAATAACATACCTTGCATTGACATTCACAAGATTTTTCACCAGCAAATACATGACCGTCAGATAAAGCCCGATAACAGCCTTTGCCCTCTCCTTAGCCACGTTTTCTCTGCCTTTTGCCTGCTGTTTCACATCTTTGAAATCCTCAAAACTGATATTCTTTATCATTTTCGCAAGCTCTCTGCGCTTTGCTCCCATAGAGCTGCCCATGTCAGGATACTCCATGCAGCTTTTGTAATAACGCTCTATCTGCGTGTCAGGGATACCACCAAGAACGAACATGACTACTTTCTCATTCATAGCCACTTCTCTTATCTTCTGGGCGTTTGCATATTTAATAAGGTATACAAACCGAGAGGACTCGATAACATTGTTGGTTATGAAATTTCTCAGACCATGTATGCCCTTGCCTTTTTCTTTAAGCTTTAAAAGCTCGCTTATCTCATCATCTGTGATGTTGTCTTTTACACCAAGTATGGTAAGTGCGTCACGGAACATAGTGAGCTTAGCCGAAGCCGCAGGCTTTCTCATGGAAGCTATGTTCTTTACGATAAAAAGCTCATTGGTTATCTTCACACTGTCATTGAACAGCTTGTAGCTCTCTGTAAGCTCGCACTCAACATCAACAGCAGAATTTTTCATTATCACAAAGAACTCCTTGATGTTATCAAACTTGCTGATAAGCGTTGTAAGAAGATCGTTTATCTCCTTGCCGTCAAGAAAATATGTGAGCATATATATCATTTTCGAGAAATATGACAGATCAGCCGACTTTATCTTCTCGCTGTCAAGTATGCTTTCATCAAATTCAGCCTTAGCCTTGCCAAGCTCCTTGATGACGTCGCCGTTCATGTGGTCGGCAATGCGGTCAAAGTCAGACATATATTTGCGCCAAAGCTTTTCTGCTTCGTCAGCATATATACCCTCTTTTTCCTCATCGGTCATTGCAAAACGCAGTTTGCGCACAAGGGCATCTCCTGCCAAAACGTCCTTTCTGTAGTAGTGACAGAAAAGCAGAAAATCCATAAGCTTGTACATCTTTGAGCGCACAGAGTCATACTGCTTTTCCTTAAACCTCAGACCATGGTTTTCAAGCATTTTCTCACGAAGCTTTTTGATAGAAAAGCCGAGATTTTTCTGAGATTTAAGCACAATGAAATCATAATAAAGGCGTATGATATCGTCAGGCTCATCACCTTTCATTATCTCAGTAAGCAGGCTGATATTGACCTTGTTGCCCTCGATAAAGTCCTTGTTTATGGACTTTAAACGCTCCTCAACAAGATAGTCAAGCGTTTCTCTGCATTCCTTGTACACCTTCTTTTTGCCATTGTAAATAAAGCTGTAAAGGTCATACTCTGAGTGGTCTGTCAGGTCATGAAAAACGCACTGTCTTATCTGACCCACAATTGCAAGCATATGATAAACACGCTTTTTGTATGCGTCCAAAGCTTTTAAATCTTTGGTCTTTGGCTCTTCAAGACCAAAATAACCAAGGCGCTTAGTTTTCAGCAGGTCATTGAACTTGCTAAGACTTTTTTTGATATTTTCTTCCTTTTTGATATTCGCTTCTACATTATTACCCTTTTTGCATTTATTAGGGTGAGTAAAAACATCATAGGTATTGCTTGTAGAAAGATACCCTATAAAATCGTCATTGCTCTCAGGATCACCTATACCAAGCATATTGTTCAGCGCATAAACGATATTCGTCACATACACCGCAAGTATCTTTTCGATATCCAGAATGTTGTAAATAAGCTGGATATGTATATTGTCATCAAAAGTCTTGCTGAAAAAGCGCTTTTCAAGCTCCGATTTAAGACCAAGCATATCCCCTCTGACAGGCGAACTTTCACCGCTTCTGTGAGTAGGGTTTGAAGTGTTTATCTCCACACCGCTCTTAAAGCCACGCTTGCTTGAAAAAGTGATGTTTACTTTGTCAACATCGCCGAGAGTGATATTGCTTTTGTCATCAGACGAAGGCTGAGTTTTGTTGTAGTCGTTATTATCCACCTCATATTCAAGCACAGCAGAATTGCCCTTGCCGAAAGAGGTTATGTACATTTTATTTTCGCTGACAAGAATAGACTTCATTCCTGCCGCCTTGACGGAGGATTTTTTCTTCTCTGCCGCAGGTGCAGCAGCCTCTGCAGCAGGCATGGCAGCGATCGCAGGAACAGCGTTATTATTTATCTCAGCCGCTTTGAGCTGTCTGGCTTTTTTCTGAGCCTCACGCAGTTCTCTAGGCTTCATTTTATTCTTTTTTGCCATAAATATTACTCCTTATATTAGTTATCCCTTAGCGCATCGAGCGTTAAGGGATTTTTTTATTTGTTGTTTTTGATGTTAGACTTTGCCAGCTAGTGCAAAAAAAGCACCAGTATAGTAGTTTTGAAAGGACGTTTTACAAATGATTGCAGTTTTAGACTAGTGCAAAATCGCACCAGTATAGTAGCGAATATGTTTGCAATGTTTTATTGCTGCAAGTTTTAGACTAGTGCAAATTCGCACCAGTATAGTAGAAAAAATAGATATAGAAGATTAGTAGGTTAGTTTTAGACTAGTGCAAAATCGCACCAGTATAGTAGTATTTACATTAATCAACTATTACACCGCCTGTTTTAGACTAGTGCAAAATCGCACCAGTATAGTAGCGGAGCCGTCGGCTCTGGAGATTTTCGGCTGTTTTAGACTAGTGCAAAATCGCACCAGTATAGTAGCTGCTCCCTGAGGGCGACTATGACTTCACAGTTTTAGACTAGTGCAAAATCGCACCAGTATAGTAGATGATAAGACAACGCTAAAAGACGTAAAAGGTTTTAGACTAGTGCAAAATCGCACCAGTATAGTAGGTCAAAGTAGACAAAATAATCAATGATATTTTGTAATAAAACACCAAACTTATTTTATCGACGCTTTGATGTATACATTATACCATTTTCAGGCATGAATGTCAATGGAATGTATCTATTTTACATAAAACATTTTCATCACCTCCCGTCTGTTGTAAATTCATCTCAGTCCCCAAGCTCCTTGACAGCTGCGATAGCGCAGTCAAGTACAGCTACAATGATAGCCGTAAGGATCGTCTTTCCCATTTTCATCACCTCCTAGTCTACTGTGATCTCGTCACAGCTCTCAATTTCCTTGACAACTGCTATAGCACAGTTAAGTACGGATAAAAGGATAGTTGTAAGTATCTTTTTTCTCATTTTCATCACCTCCTGTCTGTTGTAAATTCACCTCAGTCCCCAAGCTCCTTGACAACTGCGATAGCGCAGTCAAGTACAGCTACAATGATAGCCGTAAGGATCGTCTTTCCCATTTTCATCACCTCCTGTCCTTTGTTCTGTATACATTATACCACCATGAAGTCGTCAATAAAAGTGCAATTTTCAAAAACTTTTTTGTCTATGTTTTTACACATTTATCACGTTTTTACGGAAGTTATATCATAATTTAAGCAAAATAATTTTCTATGTTATTGACAAAAAGCTGTTTTTGAGATATAATGGTTTCAAGAGGTGATAAAAATGAACATGACCCCAAGCACATTTCTGCCCAAGCGTGAGGACGGCGTACCATATATCGCAGAGGTACAGTCCATACCACTTTTCCCAACTGCATATGCCGTCATTGTTAGAGATAAGTCCATATTTGAAACAAGCCTTTCTCCTAACGGCGACGGCAGTGTATCAATGTCCTCATTTCTTACAAGTATATTTGACTCAGCATACAGCGCATCATCAAAATACAAGAGCGACGACAATTATAAATATAATGGTATCCCGCTTCTGATCGCATTTGTCCAATGGCAGATAGAGGGTATAGACGGCAGTCTTGATGATGAAAGCAAGGAGATAATAAAAAGCTATCTTATCTCAAAGCTCTCGGCAAAATACGAAAAGACCAAGACTGAAAATGCCGTGCGAATAAGGCTCAGCATATGCCGTAAACTTTATGATACACTGAGCAGTGATAGCCTTAAGTACGAAAATAAGGTATACGGCTCGACCCTAAGAAGATTTCTGAAAGCCGTATATGAGAGTTACGCCCTGCTGTCAGACAGCGAGCGTGAAAGGCTCATTTTCGCCGACAGCATCATAAAAATAAATGAAGTCATCAAACAAAACGGCAGCAGATATGACAGCTTCGTCTACGCTTATTCCAGTATGTACAGCCGTGAAAAGCGCCGCATAAGGCTTATCCCCTACCGTATCGTCAGCGACGAATATAAGATGTATAATTATCTCATCTGCCTGTCTGACGAAAAAAGTGCAGGCAAAGAGTTCAAAGCCGACAGCTACCGCATAAGCAGATTGAGCGGACTGAGCATAACAGAAAAGCTCAGCCAAAAAGAATATTCCGCCGTCACCGAATACGAACGGCTGAAAGAAGACCACCTCAAGGCTATCAAACACCTCCTCAGCGACCCACGCTTCGGCAGTGACGATAGTGACATTTCCAAGGTGTATCTCACCGAAAAGGGCGTCGAAATGTTCGGCAAGATACTCTACCAGCGCCCCATACTGAAAGGCAACGAAAAGCCCAAACCCAATGCCGTAAACGAGTTTATCTCCCCGCCTATCCAAGTCAAATATTATTTCAATAAGTTTGGTAAAGACGGCGTTATCCTCTCCCCGACCGAGTCCATGAATGAGATGAGAACGCTGTATGTTGAGGGGGCAGAGGTGTATGATAGGGTAGCGGAAAGCAGCGAATATAAATAACTAAAAGATAAATCCCCTTCCCCCTTGACTAACACCATAACCTAATGTATAATCAAGTAAAGTATAAAAATATCGAGGTAAGATCACAATGAGTAGATTTCCAAGAATATACGCTGAAAGTACAATAGCAAGAATGAATAAAAAGCTTGCCCTGCCGCAGGAAACAATGTCGCTCCTTTATGATTACTTTGAAGCCTTTGCCAATTTGTATGAGATATTGCCGCTAAAGGACGCTTACAAAATAATCAGCAAACAGAATAAAGGCTTGATAACCTTGGACGAGTTCATTGCATTTTCTGAGATAGCACGCCACGAAGAGCATTTTTACTATATTCTCGCCAAGGACGAATTGTATCTTGACGCACCTAAGGAAGAGCCTATCGACCGAGAGATAGTTCATTCCAGCTTGGTAGATGTCGATTATGAGTATTATTATAATATGGCCGATCATCAGATAGATAAACCGCTAAAGATACTTCCAAAGCAGGAACTTCTTAAATACAAAGATGATATGTACATTGCCGACACTCCATACGTCAGAGCAATGATGAACTTTTTACGCACAAGACTAAAAATGTCCGAAGAGGAGATCAACTATACAATTTCCGATTTTATACTGATACTAACCTGCGATGATAGACCATTCGATGCATTATCTAAAATGCTCGATAGAAAGAATATCCTAATGACAAAAAGTCAGCTTGAAGATTTTATCAAACTGTTCACCGATTTGAGCAACAACACACGAATGCCGCAAAACAGAGGCTTTACTCCACTCGAGTTATCGGCAAATCGTGGCGGTCAAGAAGTTATCGACAGCATTACCTTTGGACCAAATATAACAGCTGCATTTAAAAGCGGAGAAGCAGATATCGAAGAATACAGAAAAGGTATCATTATGAGCGAACTGCCTGAAAATGTCAAAAG
>CALEJX010000316.1 GCA_937898375.1 uncultured Ruminococcus sp. | reverse complement strand
AGAACGGCGGAGCATACTATTATTGCAATCGGCGAGAGCTTAATTTTTTTTAGCTTCAAAAGAAGTATATCCGCCAAAGCTATGAGCAAGAGTATTATCAGCGCCCTATATTCCATAGCAGGCTTTGAGCTTATGGTGGTGATATTGAGTAGTAATGACAAAGCCATTGTGATGCCTGTGGCGAGTATCATTGCTACAACGCATGGGCGGATACCCGAAAGCATTGCTTTTACGCCTGAGTATTTCAGCAGGTCTTTCATAATGGCAGCTATGATAAAGATTATCACGAATGAGGGCAACACAACGCCAAGAGTGGCTATCGCTCCGCCTATGAAGCCTGCCTGTGATGAGCCGACAAAGGTCGCAATATTCACGGCAAGTGGGCCAGGGGTGGACTCAGATACAGCGATAAAGTTCACAAATTCGTCCTCGCTGAGCCAGCCTAACGTGAGAACTTTTTCACGGATAATGGATATCATTCCGTATCCTCCGCCAAATGACACAGCGCCTATTTCAAGAAAAGTGAGAAAAAGTTTGAGATATATCATTTTTCGGCACTTCCCTTTCTGAGGGGTTTAAGCAGATACACGGCAACGCCCACTGTGCCGCTTATGAAGATATAGAATATCGATGAAAACTTCACAGAAAACAGTGTGAAAAGTATCATCACGATAAAAACTCCGACCATTATTATTTTGTCAAGAAGCGTGTTATCAAGGGCTTTCAACATTCTTAGACCTGCTGTGAGTATAAGATATATTACGCCCACCTGAATTCCACGGAATGCGGCGTAGACTATTTTTAGGGACAGAAATTTGTCAAAGAAAAGGGATATTATGTAGATTATAAAAAACGACGGTATGCAAACGCCGACAGTTGCCGCAAGCGCTCCCCATGTGCCGCCGACTTTGTATCCGATATATGTGGCGCTGTTTACAGCGGTCGGTCCGGGGGTGGACTCCGATATTGCGGTCATGTCAAGAAATTCTTTTTTATCCAGCCATTTTTTTCGCACGCAAATTTCAGTTTCAAGCAGTGCTATCATTGCATATCCTCCGCCAAAGGTAAAAACGCCTATCTTAAGAA
>CALEJX010000315.1 GCA_937898375.1 uncultured Ruminococcus sp. | reverse complement strand
TACCCTGTTGATAGTGTTGTGAAGTTCAACAAGACCCTCCAAAGAAAGAAACTCACACTGGAGAGGGATAAGCACAGAGTCAGCCGCCGCAAGCGCATTTATTGTGAGCATATCCAGAGTTGGAGGGCAATCTATAAATATGTAGTCATAGAATTCTTTTGCAGGCATGAGAGCATTGCGAAGCTTCATTGCTCTGTCCTTTTCATTCACTAAAGACACTGACGCACCTGAAAGATCCTGAGTTGTGGGCACTACCGAAACTCCACGGCAGGCAGTAGGAACGACAGCTTCAAACACCGAACATTCTTCAAATATCACATCATAAACTGTGTTTCTGATACTTTTTTTCTTTATGCCAAAACTTGTGGTGGTGTGGCCCTGTGGGTAAAAGTCAACAATAAGGACTTTTTTGCCCTTTAGTCCGAAAACCGCCGCAAGATTTACAACAGTGGTAGACTTTCCAACGCCGCCTTTCTGATTTGAGACGGCTATTATCTTTCCCATATTCTTAACCTCTTTTCATAGCGAAATTATATTATATTTATTATACTACAATTTTTCACTTTTGAAAAGACCCTTTTACAAATTTTCTTGAAAATGTTCCATGTGGAACAAAGCAGAATTTTATGTTATCCGACAAAGTGCATGGTGGTTTTAAAAATAATACAAAGAATAAAGAAACTCTATGAAAATCAAAGTCAAAAAGGGTAGAAAAGTTTTCTGAATAAAATATAGCATTGAAGTTTGCGGCGTGATATGATAATTTTATATAGAAACGGAGGTATAAAAAATGAGCATTTTTCCAAAAACATTGACAAAGGCTTTCAGTGAAGAAACTGACGAGCCACAGAGGGCTTCACCCTATCAGACGTTAGGTAAAATAATCGACATTTCCATTGGTGAGATAAAGCCGAACCCTGTTCAGCCAAGGCGGTATTTTTCACCTGCCGAGCTGACGAGCCTTGCAAAAAGTATTTCTCAGGACGGCATAATACAACCTCTCACAGTACGGCGTGTGAATGGAACTTTTGAGCTTGTGTCAGGAGAGCGCCGCTTGCGTGCCGCAAAACTTGCAGGACTAAGATCTGTGCCGTGCATACTTATAAACGCAACGGAGGAACGTTCACAGGTGATTGCACTTATAGAAAATATTCAACGCTGTGACCTTAACTTTTTTGAGGAAGCCGAAGCGATCTCTCAGCTTATCACAAAGTATGGCATGACTCAGGAATCTGCGGCTATCCGTCTGGGACTTGCTCAATCCACAGTGGCAAACAAGCTGAGAATTTTGAAACTTAC
>CALEJX010000314.1 GCA_937898375.1 uncultured Ruminococcus sp. | reverse complement strand
ACCAACCCCCTCCCCCCTCAAGCTTATCCGTCACTGCTTTTTCACAGCCTTATAGCCAAGTCCTCGAACTGTGACTATCTCAAACGAGCCGCAGCTTCCGTAACGCTCTCTCAGCCTTTTGACGTGAACGTCGACAGTACGTTCATCAACGTCCTTATCCATGCCCCAAAGCTCGTCAAGGAGCTGGCGGCGTGTGAATATCTTGTCAGGGTAGCTTAGCAGCTTAAAAAGCAGTTTGAACTCCATTTGCGGTATAGTTTCCGCCGCTCCGCCGTCCACCGAAACGCTCATGGCGTCATAATCAAGCACGCAGTTTCCCACAGTAAGAGAATGTTCCGACGCCATTTTTGAACGCCTGAGAAGCGCACCCACACGAAGTATCATCTCATTTATATCTATAGGCTTTACCATATAATCGTCCGTGCCGGCAGAAAAGCCCTCCTGCTTGTCCTCAAAAGTCTCCTTTGCGGTTACCATAAGTATAGGCAGGTTGAAATCAGCCTTTCTGAGCTGTCTTGTAAGCTCGTAGCCGTCCATATTCGGCATCATTATATCTGAGATTATAAGGTCTATATTCGTTTTTTCAAGAACGTCCAAAGCCTCTAATCCGTCATTTGCAAGAAAAGTCACATAGCCGTGCTGTTTAAGTGCGGCAGACATGAGCTTTCTAAGGCTTGCGTCGTCCTCTACAACAAGTATCTGAAACATAAAATATCCTCCCTCGTAAAAAATTCCCCAATAATGACATTATAGCCTATAATTATGAACTGGTGATTAACATTTATTTTTTTCAAAAATCTCTCCAAAATCCCCCGAAAATTCATATTCGGTTCACACAGAACTGTTATTATATAATCACAGCAAAAGAAACAAACAATACTTTGGTAGTTGGTAAAACTTAAAGTCAGGTTTTTTATCTTCTTTCCCTCTGCGATTCCCCAAGTCGCTGATACATTTCCTCGTCTTTAGGTTTTACCAAACACCAAAGAATCCCTTTCATAATTCTATAAAAATTAATGCTCATTTCAGCCGATGGAAGTGGGTATTAATTTTTTTATTGCTCTTTTAAGGCACAATACGACAAAAAATCCGCAGAAGCCAGATAAAATGACCTCTGCGGATATTTTTTTGCCTTTATTAGCCGTTAGCTGCAAAGCTTCTGACGAAGTTCAGCCGCCTTGCCAAGAAGCGCACAAATGTAGCTGTCCACATCAGGCTTTGCAAAGCCGCCAAGCGCCGAGCTTTTCAGCTTGCGCTGACCTGTTTCGCCCGGAATAACAAAGTTATCGCCGTTCTTCTTCTTCTCGATAGCCGACTCAAGCATATAGATCTCGCTTGTTATGGTATCGATATATTTTAGTGTATCAAGCTTATCATAACCGCCGAAAAAACACGTTTTCAGACTATCCATTTTTCTTCCCCCTGCCTTGCCGCCTTGTATGCGGCAATTATTATCAAAGCCTACAATCTTTATTTGTTTTAATTATATCACAAATACTTAGCTTTGTCAATAGGTTTGAAAATGAATGTTCACAAATAGGTAATTTTATATGAATTTTAAAGGCGCATTATGTTGAACTTTGACAGGTGTAAAAAACGCTCAAATAACGGGCGAACACTGTTCGCCCCTACATATAAACAGCGTATTTACGCCATTTGTAGGGGAGCGGCTC
>CALEJX010000313.1 GCA_937898375.1 uncultured Ruminococcus sp. | reverse complement strand
GTCGAGCGAGTGTTTGCGGACGCAAAAGAGAAACACGCAATGCGTTATACAAATCTCCGAGGCTTATCTCATGTCATAAACTGGGTTAGGCTTAAATTTGCTGCCATGAACCTTAAAAAGTATGCGATTCATAGGTGGAAGAGACCTTTGATTTACTTGCATTTTGTGGTTATTAAAAGATGTTTTGCTTGAATATAGGATTTTGTCCCTGATCAGTTGCCTGATTAGGGACTTTTTGGACACAATATCTATTTCATTGCACAAATATGGTGCGGATGACGGGACTTGAACCCACATGACCTTGCGATCACTAGCACCTGAAGCTAGCGCGTCTGCCAATTCCGCCACATCCGCATATTCAGCGTTGCTCAATGCAACGTGTATATTATATCATATTATACGCACTTTGTCAATACTTTTTCGCAGTTTTTTAGATAAAAAACCAAAAATAAAGCCTGACTAAAAGTCAGGCTGATTTTTATATCGGAATCGTCACCCGTTTTTGAACTGCTCCCTAAGAGCCTGATCGCTCATGCCAAAAGTCACAAGCTTGCTGAAATACTTGTTCTTCATAAGCGCTTTGATAAGTATTACGCCAACTATCGTCACGCATACAAATTCGCCTAAGGCTACCCAGCCCATGTTTACAAGAAACGGCGTCTTGAATACATACGTCAGCTCAAAGCCAACTATCACCGCATTTGATACCACTGGGAAAAGCGACGCAACTAAAAGATTTACCTTGTTTCTCAGCAGATAGATAAGCACCGCTGCCACTACTGTCGCAAGCGTACCGAATACTACATCCACCATGCCAAGCGTGCTGAAAAGATTGACTATCAGACAGCCTATAGACAGCGAAATGATGTAGTCTTTGTTAAAATAACAAAGCAACATCAAAACCTCTGACACACGAAACTGTACCTGTCCGTATGCAAGTGAGCTGCAAAGCATTGTTGCCACAACGTATATCGCTGCAACAAGTCCCATGTTTGTTAAACGACGTGCACTGAAAATTTCCATAAAAAAATCTCCTTGTTTTTATTTGTGAGTGGTTGATCTAGGTTACACTCTATTTAATTGGAAAATAAAATAACATAAAAAGGCTGCCGCCGAAACGACAGCCCATTTATTTACGTTAATTTAGCTATTGATCAAGCCTTGCCAACAGAACCGAACAGCTCCATTTTCTCCTTGACCTTAGCCTTGATAGCCTCGAAGCCAGGGTTGAGAAGCTTTCTTGGGTCGAAGCCCTTGCCCTGAAGATCCTTGCCCTCTTCAATGTACTTTCTTGTAGCTTCCTGGAATGAAAGCTGACACTCTGTGTTTACGTTGATCTTTGCAACGCCAAGTGAGATTGCCTTCTTGATCATGTCATCAGGAATACCTGTACCGCCGTGAAGTACCAGTGGCATATCGCCGACCTTTTCCTTGATAGCAGCAAGTGTCTCGAATGAAAGACCTGGCCAGTTTGCAGGATACTTACCATGAATGTTGCCGATACCAGCAGCAAGCATCGTAACGCCGAGATCAGCGATAGTCTTGCACTCGTCTGGATCTGCACACTCGCCCATACCTACAACGCCGTCCTCTTCGCCGCCGATAGAACCAACTTCGCACTCGATAGAAAGACCAAGCTGATCTGCAACGTGAACGAGTTCAGTTGACTTAGCGAGATTCTCCTCAAATGGATAGTGTGAGCCGTCGAACATGATAGATGAGAAGCCAGCTTTTACACACTTGTAACAGCCCTCGTATGTTCCGTGGTCAAGGTGAAGTGCAACAGGTACTGTGATACCGAGTTCTTCGTCCATTGCCTTTACCATAGCGGCAACAGTCTTGAAGCCTGTCATGTACTTGCCTGCGCCCTCAGATACACCAAGAATTACAGGTGACTGCAGCTCCTGAGCGGTGAGAAGGATAGCCTTTGTCCACTCAAGGTTGTTAATATTGAACTGACCTACAGCATACTTGCCTGCAAGCGCCTTTGTCATCATTTCCTTAGCTGAAACTAACATTTTTAAACGACCTCCGTTATTTAAAATTTTCCTTTATTATTATACAACATTACTTCGCTAATTGCAATAGCGTGACATTAATTTAACAATTATGTAACATTTACACCTCATACATTTCAATGACCTTTTGAGCCACTTCGAACTTAGTGCATCTCTTATCCATTGCCTGCTTTTCAAGATACTTATGAGCCTGCTGTTCTGTAAATCCAAGATACTGCATAAGTGCACACTTTGCCCTGTTCACAGTTCTTATTTCCTCAAGCTTTTTGTGCAGTTTCAAATTTTCAGAACGTATGCCTAACATTCGCTTCCTTGCGGCACTGACGAATTTCATGGAACGATAAAAATACTGTCTGCCAAGAGGCTTCGGTATCACCATTACACCGAAATCTTCAAGCTTATCCGCAAGGATATCCGCATTTTCTGATTTTGCGATAGCCACACAGCTTGTGTCAGAGGAGGTGCAGACTATCTCGGCAAGCTCGTTGCCGTATTCGTCTGACAATGGACAGTTTATCACAACGCAGTCGTAGTTTCCTGACCCTACCGCACGTCTTGTTTCAAGACCCGTTGCGGCTATGGAAGTCTTGCAGGCGGGAAAAGTTTCTTTCAGCAGACTCACGAGCATGGCTGTTGCCTTTTTATTGCTTGTAGCCT
>CALEJX010000312.1 GCA_937898375.1 uncultured Ruminococcus sp. | reverse complement strand
CCCCCGAACGCAACTTGAAAATTGAATAAAAAAATCCGACAAAACACTAACTTCTGGCAACCCACACGTAGGGGCGACCTCTGGTCGCCCGCCTTGGTCGCCTTTGCAATGCTCTTGTTTTACAACAATGCAACGTTCGCCCGTTTCGTTCCCCCACTCGATTCCGTGGAAATTCAAGCCTATCCGCTCCCCGAAACGGGACGTCGAGGACGCCGTCCCCTACAATTATGCACTACTTTGTTACGCCTTAAAATCGCTTCGCTCGGTGTTGGTAGCTCCACTTTGTTCGGCTGTGTCATTCCTCACTCCTCACTCCTCACTCCTCACTTAAAACTCCCCCACCTCGCAAAAACTCCCCCTTGATTATTCCCCCAAAAAGTGCTATACTAATGATAAGCAAAATTGCACGAAATTCTAACCCCAAGGAGGTAAATTTCTATGAATTGTACTCATTTCAAAAGCTACTATCCGTCCTCCGACGGACTTCATAAGATCGCTTATTACGTTCGCTTCCCTATCGGCACTGTAAGAGGTGTTGTTCAGATATCCCACGGTATGTGCGAATATTTCAGACGCTATGACGACCTCGCAGAGTTTCTCACAGGCTTAGGCTTCGCAGTATGCGGAAACGACCACCTCGGTCATGGTGACAGCGTAAATGACAACTCCGAGCTCGGCTACTTCTCCCCTGAACATGGCTGGGAAAACGCTGTCGAGGATATGTCCCCTCTTAAAAAAATGATGAATCACAACTATCCTGACAAGCCGTATTTTCTCCTCGGCCACAGCATGGGAAGCTTCCTTGCAAGGGCTTTTGTCACAAAGCACGGCAGAAATCTCACAGCTGCTATTTTCTGCGGAACTAGCGGCGGCATGGAGGGTATCCCTGCACTTCTTACAATTGTTGACAGTCTTAAGCTTATCCATGGTGACAAATACAGGAGCAAGGCTGTAAACAAGCTTGCTTTCGGTGCTTATACAAGGAAGATAGTTGATAAAGTCAGCGAATATGATTGGATATCCCGTGACCCTGAGATAGTTTCCAACTATGGCAAAGACCCTAAGTGCAACTTTATTTTCACCCTCAACGGCTTTGAAAATCTTGCCAAGCTTTTGTGGTATGTTTCAAATGAAAAGTGGTTCTCTACCTATCCAAAAACTTTGCCTACCTATCTTATAGCAGGCAGCGGCGACCCTGTTGGAAACTACGGAAAAGGCGTACTCAGTGTGTTCAACAGGCTTTCGCTCTATGGCTGTGACGTTGAAATGAAGATATATGAAAACGCACGTCATGAGCTTGTGAACGAGACCAACCGCCGTGAGGTCTATAACGATATCGCAGATTTTCT
The DNA here is from genome assembly GCA_937898375.1 of uncultured Ruminococcus sp. Taxonomy (GTDB): domain Bacteria; phylum Bacillota; class Clostridia; order Oscillospirales; family Ruminococcaceae; genus Hominimerdicola. The sequence continues at coordinate 1,131 of CALEJX010000312.1, read as the reverse complement.
GCTTGATATCATAAGCTCTGAAATGTGTTCAGATTAAGCTGTAAGGGAGAGAAGTCAACGTGTTTGCTGTAATAAACAGTGTGGGTCTGCTGGGGCTTAACGCCTTTGCGGTCAAGGTGGAAATAGAAGCTTCAAAGGGTCTGCCCTCGTTCGATATCGTGGGGCTTGCAGATGCCTCTGTAAAAGAAAGCCGTGAACGTGTGCGTTCTGCACTGCGTTCAAGCGAGATAACATTGCCTTTGAGAAAGATAATCATAAATCTTGCACCTGCCGACGTGAGAAAAACAGGCTCTGTCTATGACCTAGCCGTGGCAGTTGCGCTTTTGCGAATGGCTGACCTTGTTGATGACAGTATGCTTTCCACCGCCGCTTTTATCGGAGAACTTTCTCTCAGCGGTGAGGTTAGACCTGTTCAAGGCGTTTTGCCTATGACCATAATGGCGCAGAAAATGGGGCTTACCGAAATTTACGTTCCTGCCGACAACGTTCGGGAGGCTTCCGTTGTGGAGGGCATAAAAGCCTACGGCGTAAGGTCTTTGCGTGAGCTTGTTTTCCACTTTGAGAAAAAGGCAGCCATAGTTCCTGCGGCGCATTATAAGCCTACCGCTGAAAGCTATTTCGGAAATCTTGATTTTGCCGATGTAAAAGGACAATCTGCGGCGAAAAAAGCCTTGGAAGTTGCGGCGGCAGGCGGTCACAACGTTCTTATGATAGGCTCACCAGGTTCAGGAAAATCAATGCTTGCAAAGCGTATGCCGTCAATACTTCCTGCAATGACCTTCGAGGAGTCTATAGAAACTACAAATATCCATTCTGTGGCAGGACTTTTGGACAGCAACAGCCCTCTTATCACCGCCAGACCTTTCCGTTCGCCGCACCACACAGTTTCACCAGCAGGACTTGCAGGCGGCGGCTCAGTGCCAAAGCCAGGTGAAATATCTCTTGCACATAACGGCTTGCTTTTTCTTGACGAGCTTGCAGAGTTTTCACGCCCTGCCCTTGAAATACTAAGACAACCTTTAGAGGACAGGCAGGTGACAATATCCAGAGTGTCAGGGTCGATAACGTATCCATGTTCGTTCATGCTTATTGCCGCCATGAATCCATGTCCATGCGGATATTTTGGTCACC
>CALEJX010000311.1 GCA_937898375.1 uncultured Ruminococcus sp. | reverse complement strand
TTATATATGCAGGCGGCGTGATGTCTAACCGCTTTATAAAGAGCAAGCTTGAAAAGTATGGCAGCTTTGCCGAGCCTGAGTTTTCAAGCGATAACGCAGTAGGCGTTGCGGTCTATGCTGCTATCAGGAAAGGGAAGATCAAAATATGAGTTCAGTTATCACTGTTTCTCAGCTAAACAGGTATCTTGCTTCAAAACTGCGGTCTGACCTTAAGCTGAAAGGCATTGCCGTCAAGGGCGAGATATCCAATTTTAATATACATTACAAATCAGGTCATGCCTATTTTACAGTAAAGGACAGCAGTTCTGCCCTTAAAGCTGTTATGTTTTCAAGCAGTGTTTCAAGGCTGAAATTCGTGCCTGAGGACGGCATGAGCGTGCTTGTTATGGGCAATATAGAGGTCTATGAGCGTGACGGCGTTTATCAGATAATCGCCACGGAGATAGCACCCCTTGGTGTGGGCGTTATGCACGTTCAGCTTGAACAGACCAAGAAGAAGCTTGAAAAAATGGGCGTATTTGATGTGAACGCCAAAAAGAAAATACCCCTTGTGCCAAAGAAGATCGCTGTTGTTACGTCGCTTACTGCGGCGGCTTTGCAGGATATAATCCATATAACTGAAAGGCGTTATCCTGTGTGCAGTATCGAAGTCTATCCTGCACAGGTGCAGGGTGCGGCGGCTGCGCAAACTATATGCAAAGCACTTTTGGCGGCAGATAAAAGCGGCGCTGATACCATAATCCTTGCCCGTGGCGGTGGCTCTAGCGAAGACCTTATGGTGTTCAATGACGAGGCGGTGGCATTGGCTGTTCACGCCTGCAATACACCTGTGATATCAGCTGTAGGTCACGAAACTGACACCACGCTTGCTGATTATGCCGCAGATATGCGTGCGCCAACTCCGTCAGCGGCGGCTGAGATAGCTACCCCTGACAAGTCGGATATACTTAATGCTGTGAGCCTTTTAAGGCAAAAGCTTGACAAAGCTATGGAGCTTAAGCTTGATAAAGCTGCGACACAGATAGAAAACTGTGATAAGCTTTTAAAGCTTTATTCTCCTGAGAAAAGATTAGAGCAGAGCGAAAAAGCAGTGTGCGACTTTGAAAAAAGACTGTCACAGGTAATGGAATGCAGGCTCGAAAGGCTGTCAGTTCAGCTTGACGGATATGTTTCCTCGCTGAATATGCTTAGTCCGTTCAACGTTTTGGGCAGAGGCTATGCTATCGTTCAAAAAGGCGAAAGCGTTGCCGACAGCGTGTCAATGCTTAACGTGGGCGACGATGTAAACATAAAGCTGTCAGACGGCAGCGTATCTGCTAAAATAACGTCTATCAAATGAAAGGCTGTTTAAAATGACTTTTGAAGAAAATCTTACAAGACTTAATGATATAGTGGGTCAGCTTGAAAATGACAAACTTCCTCTTGAAAAGGCTTTGGAGCTTTACAAAGAGGGTATCAACCTGTCTGTTGACTGCAAAAAAAGCCTTGAAAGTGCAAAGCTTTCCGTAAAGGCTATGAACGGAGATAATGGCAATGAATGACATGAACAAAGCCACATTGGATTATTATGTGGAGCATATAGATAATAAACTATTGGAACTTACCCGCTCAAAGCCTGAGCTTCAAGGTCAGGTAGTTGAGGCCATGGAGTATTCTTTGCAGGCAGGCGGCAAAAGGCTCAGACCTGTGCTTATGCTTGAATTTTGCCGTATGTGCGGCGAGCGTCAGCCTGAGAAGTATGCTGAGATAGCATGCTCCATTGAGCTTATACACACTTTTTCGCTTATACATGACGATCTGCCTTGTATGGATGATGATGATTACAGACGTGGAAAGCCCTCATGTCATAAGGCTTTTCCTGAAAATATCGCACTCCTTGCAGGCGACGCACTGAATACCCTTGCTTTTGAAGTCATAGCAAATAATGCCATGAAAGGTGTTATATCTGCTGACAAGGCTGTTATGCTTATCTCTGTTCTTGCAAGAGCAGTAGGAACTGACGGCATGATAGGCGGTCAGGTCATTGACCTTAAATATGAAAATAAAGAAATAGATGTTGATACATTGAATATTTTGCAGACCTGCAAAACAGGCGCACTTATTGAAGCTGCCTGCGTAATGGGCGTTATACTTGGAGACAAGCTTGAAGCTATCCCATTTGCGGCAGACTATGCTCAGGCAATGGGCAGAGCATTTCAGATAGTTGACGATATCCTTGACGTAACAGGCACTTTTGAGGAGCTTGGCAAGCCTATCGGCAGCGACAGCGAACAGCATAAAAACACATATGTATCCCTCCTTGGACTTGACAAGTCAGAACAGATAGCAAAACAGCTGACAGTTCAGGCGCTGGGTCATCTGAAATATTTTGAGGACAGCGTTTTCCTC
>CALEJX010000310.1 GCA_937898375.1 uncultured Ruminococcus sp. | reverse complement strand
TTCCAAGAAGAAATGACCAGCTTGCACTTGTCGTCTCAGTTGACGTTGACGGTCTAAAGTACATAAACGATAATTTTGGACACGAAGCAGGCGACTATGCTATAAAAGCCGCTGCGACCGCCATTGAAAGCGTGAGCATAGAAAATAAGGTCTGCGGCAGATTTGGCGGAGATGAGCTTGCCCTTTTCGCTATCGTTGATACAGACCTTGCCCAACAGGTCAAGAAGGAGATAAATGATAAAATGGCAGAGCTGAACAGGCGAAGCGGAAGATCCTATGTCCTCTCAGCCAGCGTTGGCGCAGCTACAGCACCCGTAGAAAACTTTTGGTTTGATGACGTTATGCACATCGCCGATAAAAATATGTATGAGGATAAAAGACAAAAGCCCCATAACAGGATAGGCCCTGCAAGAGGTCTTTAAGCACACTTTTGATATCCCACGGACGGTCTTGTGCCGTCCGCTTTTTTATTTTTACACAAGTTTGCTTGACGAAACAGCCAAAAAGTTGTATAATATTGATTAATGGTTTATGAACTTTGTGTTTAAACATCATGTACAAAAAACATTGTATATATTTGTGCGAAAGATAGAATTTTGTAAAAAAGTGCGACATTTTGCCGTCTTAAAACGTACTTATATATGTAGGCTAATAAGCAATTTTTCAGAACGGAACATAAAAAAATGAAAATAAAACAACTTTTTTCGGGTGATACCGATAATACATTCATACAGTTTTTCAGATACGTCTTTGTGGGTGGCTTTGCCTTTGTGGTAGATTACGGCATTATGACCGCACTTGTTGAGCTTTGTAGCTTCGACCCCGTCCTCGCCGCAACTATCTCTTTCGTGGCAGGGCTTTTGGTGAATTACGCCCTGAGTACATTCTGGATATTCAAAAACTCAAAGATAAAAAACCGCCTTGCAGAGTTTGCGGCATTTGCCGCCGTGGGCGTTGTGGGACTTGGCATAAACGCCGCTATAATATGGTTTTTCAAGGATATCCTTGCTTCAAAGCTCATATTCGGCACACTTCTCCCACAGGATAAATACTATCTCGTTGGCAAACTTGTTTCCACAGTGATAGTTTTCATATGGAACTTTGCAGGCAGAAAATTCATTATATTTGATAAAAATAAAAGCTGAACAGGAGAGGATAACACATGGAAAAGGTAATTATTATAGGCGCAGGCCCAGCCGGTCTGACAGCGGCAATAGAGCTTCTTAAAAACGGCGGCGACTATGACGTAACTATACTTGAAGGCTCGCAGGCAATGGGCGGAATATCGCAAACAGTGAGATATAACGGCAACCGCATGGATATAGGCGGACATAGATTTTTCTCAAAAAATCAGCAGGTCATGGATTGGTGGGCAGACCTTATGCCTTTGCAGGGCAAGCCTGCCTATGACGATAAAAAACTTAACCACGAAAAGCCACTTGCCGAAAACGGCCCCGACCCTGAAACCGAGGATAAAGTAATGCTCGTCCGTGACAGAGTGTCGAGGATTTACTATAATAAGCACTTCTTCGACTACCCTATCTCAATGAAGCCCGAAACTATAAAGAACATGGGCTTTGTCACCACCATGAAAGCAGGTTTTAGCTACCTTTGGGCGTGCGTGTTCAAAAAGCCTGAAACAAACCTCGAGAATTTCTACATAAACCGCTTCGGAAAAGTCCTCTATTCAATGTTCTTCGAGGGCTATACCGAAAAGCTTTGGGGCAGACACCCAAGCGAAATATCCGCCGATTGGGGCTCACAGCGTGTAAAAGGTCTTTCAATCACAGCCCTGCTAAAAGATATGTTCAAAAAGGTGTTCGGCACAAAGAATAAAGGCGAGGTGGAAACTTCCCTTATCGAGCAGTTCTGGTATCCAAAATACGGCCCTGGTCAGCTTTGGGAAACTGCCGCTGAGAAAGTAAAAGAGCTCGGTGGAAAAATTCTCACAGGCTGTCAGGTAAAGAAAATAATGTGCGAGGGCAGAAAAGTCACTTCCGTCATATGCGATACGAGCGAGGGCGAAAAGACTTTCACAGGGGATATCTTCATCTCCTCAATGCCTGTGAAAGACCTTATCTTGGGCATGGACGGCACAAAGCCGTGCGATACTGTCATAAAGATAGCGCAGGGTCTGCCATATCGTGATTTCGTCACAGTGGGACTTCTTGTTAATAAGCTCAACCTTAAAAATGAGACCAATAAAACAACTCTCGGCAATATCGTCCCTGACTGCTGGATATATGTTCAGGATAAGGGCGTAAAGCTTGGCAGAATACAGATATTCAACAACTGGTCGCCTTATATGGTCAAAAAGCCTGAGGATACAGTTTGGATAGGACTTGAGTATTTCTGTGCCGAGGGCGACGATTTCTGGAATATGTCCGAGGAGGAGTGCGTGAAGTTCGCCACCGCCGAGCTTGTTAAAATGGGCGTTATCTCCGAGAACGAAGTCCTTGACTCCCATAGAGAAAAGGTCAAGAAAGCATATCCTGCTTATTTTGATACATATAAGCATTTTGACACAATGATAAAATTCCTCGATACTTTCCCTAACCTCTATTGCGTCGGCAGAAATGGTCAGCATAGATATAATAATATGGACCATTCAATGCTCACCGCCATGGAAACAGCCGAAGCCATAAAAACAGGAAAAAAGAGCAGGAAAGATATCTGGAACGTGAACACAGAAAAAGAATATCACGAAGAAAAATCTGGAAACTAATATGGATAAAAAGAAAGGCGGACTTCTTCTGTCTCTGCGAAAAGCCATGAACAGAAGAGCCATAAGCGACAGACGGCTTGAAGCGATATTTTGCACCCTCAGCCGTCACCCCTATATAGTTGCGGCGTTCATATGCCTTACACTTACAGGTTTTGGCAGCTATAGCTATAAGTTCTTGAACGGCGTCACAGTGTATGGCGTTTTCATGATAATAGAGCTTGTCTATCTCAGACGGCTTTTGAAACAGCTCGATGACAGCGGAAAGCGTACCGCAGGCTCAGTTCTTGCCTTTGCAGGCAAGACCCTTTTGACCCTTGCGGCAGTGAACTATTTCGTAAATACACAGTATAAAGCGGCTTTTATCTGCTTTGCAGGACTTTGCGCTGTGCTTGTTATGTATGTCGCCCTGCTCAATAACGATAAAAAATTCCACGACCGTGTCACCTGCCTTGCCTTGGCAGGAGCAGGCTTTGTCCTGCGCTATTCCTATGTCTTTATGTCCGATATCTATACAAGGCAAAATGACGTGTGGTATTTCGGAAGCGAGGGCGGTCATGCAGGCTATATAGAGTATATCTATAATAACCACGCCCTGCCAAATTTCGACCCTACTCTCCTGTGGCAGTATTATCACCCGCCCCTCCACCATATCATCTGTGCGGCGTGGCTGAAATTCTGCACCTCCATAGGCATAGAGTATTACATGGCGTGTGAAGCCATTCAAGCCCTGACCCTCTTTTACGTCTGCGCCGTAACAATAACGTTCTATAAAATACTGCGCCTTTTTGGCTTGAAAGGCAAAGCCCTGACTATCCCGTTCGGTATGTGCTGTATGTACCCTTACCTCGTGCTGATGTCAGGGGGAATAAATAACGATCCTCTTATGCTCTGCTTCACAATGGGCGCATTGTATTGCGTGCTAAAATGGTATAGAGAGCAGACCGCAAAGAATATCGTCAAAGCCGCTCTCTGTATCGGTCTTGGCATGATGACAAAAATATCCGTAGGACTTATCGCTCCTGCCGTAGCCATACTTTTCCTTATGGCGCTTGTGCAAAATCGTAAGCATATCGTCAACCGTCTAGGTCAAATGTGCCTTTTCGGCGTTATATGCTGTCCGTTGGGACTTTGGTGGAGCGTGAGAAATTATCTGCGCTTTGGCGTAAAACCAAACTATGTCCCAAGCCTTACAACTGCCGACACTCAGTATATAGGCGAACTCACAACCAAGCACCGCCTTACAGATTTCAGCTTCTCACAGTTCAAAATAGTCTTTGAGCAGTGGGGCGGCGAAAGCTATAAAGAGTATAATCCAACCATAGCAATGCTTAAAAACTCAATTTTCGGCGAGGGCATAAACGAAAGCTTTTTCCCCGAAAACGCAATGCTCGTGCCGTATGCGCTGTTTTGGATAGCCTTGGCGCTTGCAGTGATAGCGTTCATTGCAATGCTCATAGTGCTTTTCGTAAAGACCGATAACGCAAGATTTACCGAAAAACTCATGCTCACAGTGGTCTATGCCACTATCCTAGGCAACTATTATAACTTCTGTATCAGATATCCTTTTATCTGCACAATGAATTTCAGATACATAATACCATGTATGCTCATAGGACTAATAAATATCGGACTTTTCACAGACCTCTGCAAACGCTCTGAAAAAGCCCCATGCAAAGCCATAGTAAGCACCCTAAGCTATCTTTCCTCAGCATTTATCGTCCTGTCATATATGACATACTTCTTTGTGGCAAGCACCAACGGATAAAACAAAAACCACCCGTAGGGGCGAACAGCGTTCGCCCGCCTATAGCTTTCCCACAAACCTAAACAATACCGCAAAAAAATACCGACCGCTCAACCCGAGCCGTCGGTATTTTCATTATGCCAATATTGCCCTATTTCTTAGTAGTCACATTCTTAACAGCCGACCAAGCACCATAGTATTTTGTACCCTTAACAGTTGTGTAAGACCTCACACGAACATAGTATTTCTTGTTAGCAGAAAGCTTTGAAACTGTGGTCTTGTCTGTCTTGTTGTTTGTGATAGTCACCTTTTTAGCCCCAGTGAACTTAGAGTTCGTTGCATACTGAACTTCATAACCTGTAGCAGAGCCTTTCTGCACCCAATCGATAAAGAAAGCCTTGCTCTTAGCAGTAAGCTTCTGTATCTCCTGCTTTGCAGGGTTTATGTTGAAAGTCTTTGTTATAACTCCGCCGTACTTGCCCTTGCCTGTTATCTTTACAGTAGCCTTGCCAACTTTTTTGTTGTTGGAGTATGAAACTGTGTAGTCAGTGCCGTTTTTAAGAACAGTGTTTCCCACCTTTACAGTTACATTCTGTGTGATAGCCTTTCCTGTAAAAGCCTTTGTAGAAATGCCCGAAACAGTAGCCTTTGTGATATCATTGTTAGCTGTCTTTATGCTCTTTACATCAGACCATGCGCCGTAGTATACCTTGCCATTTGTGTTTGTGTAAGAACGAACACGAACATAGTAAACCTTGTCGCCTGTCAGACCACTTATTGTCAGCGTGTCAGGTTTGTTGGCTGTCAAATGCTTTGAAGCCGCACCGCTCATGTTTGAGTTTACAGAATACTCGATGTCATATCCCGTTGCAGAGCCTTTCTGCGCCCAATCTACAAAAAATCCCTTGTATCTTGTTTCAAGCTTCTGTATCTGCTGTTTTGCAGGAACAATGTCGAATTTAGCGCTCAGCGAGCCTGAATAGTTGCCCTTGCCGTATACATAAACGCTAGCCGTGCCAACGTTCTTGTTGTTTGAGTATGAAACTGTGTAGTCAGTGCCATTTTTAAGAGTCCTGCCTGCTACCTTTACTGTAACTGACGGAGCAACATTGCTTCCTGTGAATGAAACGCTTGAAGCCACTGAAACTGTTCCGTCTGCCATTTCACGCTTTGTGATAGTGAAATTCTTTGACGTGTAACCTGTGTAGTCGCCTATGCCTGTTGCAATAACAGTTGCAGTGCCTGCGTTCTGATTGTTTCTGTATGAAAGTGTGTAATCCTTGTTTTCTTCAAGCACCTTGCCGTCAAGTGTAACTGTAGCCGCAGGCTTTTTGTATGAGCCGACATAAACATAGCTTGTTTCTGCAAGGGTAAGAAGCGCATTGTTAAGGCTCTTTTTAGAAACAACTATCTTAACGTCCTTTGAAACGCTGTCATAACCATTTGCAGAAGCCGTAACAGTAACATATCCTGTGCCTGTTTTGAGAGCGGTCACGTTTCCGTTTCCGTCAACAGTGCATATTGTCGGAGTTGTGCTTTTGTATGTGAGAACAGCACCGCTTGTTGATGAGCTTGCCCCAATGTTCTTGCTCTGTCCCGCAACTATCGTAACGCTCGAAGGGCAGTTAAGGCTCACTCTGTTGCCATAAGGCGTCATAAGAGCCTCGATAACGTCCTTTGCAGGGCTTGTGATAGTGTTGTCTTTTCTGTTTATGTAGCCGTGATATTCGCTGTTAAGAACAATGCTGCTTCCGTTATATTTAGCAAAAGCATTGTTGTCCCACAGTACGCATGGAATGTTGTTCTGCTTTGCAAGCTCAGTGTAGTCTTTTGCCCACTTTACACGCTCAGCAGTGTTGTTCTTGTCAGTTGAGCCGAACTCGCCGATAACAACAGGTATGCCCTTGTCACGGAATGAGCTTTTCAGCGTGCTGAAAAGGCTCTTAAGTTCGTCCTTTATAGAAGATGTGTATGTAGAAGTCGAGCCTGAGCCAACGTTCATTGCAAAGTTGTAAGGGCTGTATGCGTGAACAGATACGGCAATGCGGTTTTTGTTCCCTGAGATATCTGTAGGAAGCTTGTAGCTTGAAACAGTTGCGCCGTCGATAGAAGCGTCATAGCCTGGACACATGATAAGTCTGCCCCTGTTGTTTGAGCCTGTTGCTCTAATTGTGTCAACAGCTTTCTGATTTAGCTTGTTAATGCAATCGATAGCGTCCTTTACCTCTGACGGAACGCTCCACTTGTTGAACCACCATTCATAGCTTGTGCCGATAAGACGAGGTTCGTTAAGTGTCTCAAATATAAGGTGATAGTCATAGTCCTTGAAATATTCTGCCACCTGCGACCATACGCTCGTAACAAATTTCTCAGAATTTGAATATACAGAAGACCTTGGATAATATCCTGCTCCCGAAGCGCTGGCAGATGACTTTGTGTCATGATGAATGTTCACGATAACATACATATCGTTTTTGTAGCAGTAGTCAACAACTTCCTTTACTCTTGCAAGCCATGCAGAGTCTATAGTGTAGTTGTCGCCTGAAACGTGCTTGCCCCATGAAACAGGCACTCTCACTGTGTTGAAGCCCAGCGACTTTACCTTGTCGATAAGAGCCTGAGTTGTTTTAGGGTTGCTCCATGATGTTTCCGTGCCAAGACCCGAGCCGCCTGTGGCGTCAAGTGAGTTGCCCAAATTCCAGCCGAGACCCATATCCTCAAGGATAGCTTCCGTGTCAGCATTCTTGAGAGTATCTCCCGACAATGCCTGAGCATTTATATCCCCAATGTCAAGACCAATAAATACGGTCATTATCATTAAAAGGGATAAAATAAAGCTCAGGTATCTTTTTGATACTGATTTCATTCTTTTCCGTCCTTTCGACTTATAAAATATACATTTATATTATACCATATGTTCACTGTTTTTTGAATACGCTTATTAAACAAATAACACCCTTTGTTTTTGTGTATATACCGTAAATGTTCATATATTTAACTACAAAACCTCGAAACACGCTGATATGTAGGTTAATATAATCATATGATGTTAAAATTTTATATTTAGACAAAAATTGACTTGTGCAGGGGTAAATAAAATTTCTCACATTGCTATTGAAAATGTAACAGTATTGTGATATAATCAAATATGTTCAAAACTTTAGTTCACAAGTTCATAGAAAGAAAGGAAAGGTAAATTTTATGAAAGTTAAACAGTGGCTTGCTTCATCGCTTGCAGTGCTGATGCTTATTTCAACTGTGGGCTGCGGCGACAGTTCGTCAAGCTCACAGGCTGAAAGCACAGCAGACAGCACCTCTGCCGTTGTTTCAGAAACTGCAATGCCAGAAAAGGATTTTGCAACAACAACTGACGGCTCAGCGAAAGTAAAGATCGACGGAACAAAATTCATGGTAGGCGACAAGGAGCTTTGGTTCAACGGCGTAAACGCTCCATGGGATAAGTGGAACGACTTCGGCGGCGGCTTCAATTTCGAGTTTTGGCAGGATCATTTCCAGAAGCTCCATAACTCAGGCGTAAACGCTGCAAGAATTTGGATAGTCTGCAACGGCGACGTTGGTATGGTAATTTCCGCAGACGGCACTTTTGACGGCGCAACAACAGCCCATTGGGAGGACCTTGATAACCTGTTCTATCTCGCAGAGCAGTATCAGATCTACATAATGGCAACAGTTCAGTCCTTCGATAACTTCAAGAACGAAAACCAGAATTATGAGGCTTGGAGAGCTCTTATTCAGGACAGCGACAAGACAGACAGATTTGTTGACAACTATATAGTTCCTCTCGTTCAGAGATACGGCAAGAGCGACTATTTCTGGTCTGTAGACCTTTGCAACGAGCCTGATTGGATAGTAGAAAACGACGAGTGCGGCAAGCTTGATTGGCTTTATCTTGAGCAGTATTATGCAAAGGCTGCTGCCGCTATCCATGCAAATTCAGACGTCCTCGTAACTGTGGGCATGGGTATGATAAAGTATAACTCCGACAGCCAGCAGGGCAATAAGATATCCGACAGCGAGCTTCAGAGCGTCATAAGCGGCGATAAGTATGACAAGAGCCTTGCTTATGTTGACTTCTATTCCACACACTGGTATACTTGGATGCAGGGTATGTGGGGATATCCTTTCGGCGAATCTCCAACAGACTTTGGTCTTGACGGCACAAAGCCTTGCGTTATAGGCGAGTGTCCTGCCATTGCAAGCGACAGCGATTTCGATATCACCTCAGCTTATGAGGAAGCCTACAACAACGGCTGGAACGGCGTGTTTGCTTGGAAAACAAGCGGCTCAGACGACGGCTGTGGTCTGTGGCTCGATATCCAGCCTGCTATAGAAAAAATGGCAGGTATCTGCGAGGATAAGATATTCCCGAATGGCAAAAAAGCTGTATAAGCAAACTTTGATAAAATAATCACAAAAAGAGCCGACTTTTGCGGCTCTTTTTTGTTGCTCTTTTTTGTGAACAAATTGTGCTGTCTGTTGACTATAATGCGGCATAATGCTATAATAAGATACGGAAAATCAATGACGATTTGCAGAGAGTAAAATGCTGTAAATCGTTATTTTTACGCATTAACGCCAATATTTGGCGGTGTGGAAAGGAAGTAAAATCATGGAAGAGTATAGATACATATTGTTTATTGCACTTATACTGCTTTCGACCAAAATTCTTGGTCTGGTAACAAAGAAAATGAAACTGCCGCAGGTAGTCGGTGCGCTTTTGGCAGGCGTAATACTCGGACCTGCAGTTTTGGGCGTTGTAAAGGAAACTGAGTTCATCTCAGAGCTGTCAGAACTTGGCGTTATCGTGCTGATGTTCACAGCAGGTCTTACAACAGATGTTAAGGAGCTTAAAAAGACCGGTAAAGCGTCATTTATAATCGCACTTTTGGGCGTTATAGTACCGCTTCTCGGCGGACTTGGACTTGCCACAGCAATGGGCGTAGGAAAAGGCGACGATCTCGCTTGCTCACCATTCTTACAGCACCTTTTCATAGGCGTTGTGCTTACAGCAACATCAGTTTCTATCACAGTAGAAACGCTGAAAGAGCTTGGAAAACTTTCCACAAGAGCAGGTAACGCAATTCTCGGTGCGGCTATCATAGACGATATCCTTGGTATCATCGCACTTACTCTTATCACAAGCCTTGCAGACACAAGCGTTCACGTTGCAACAGTTCTTATCAAGATAGTAGCATTCTTTGCAGTGGCTATCGGCTGTACAGTTGTTTACCATATCGTATTCACAAAGTGGAGAAAAAGAGATAAAAAAGACCTGAGACGTCACGTTATCATCTCATTCGTTTTCTGCCTGCTCATGGCATATGTAGCAGAGCTTTTCGGCGTTGCAGATATCACAGGCGCATTTGTTGCAGGTCTTGCAATTTCAAGCGAAAAGGACGTAAAGTATATCTCCAACAGATTTGAAACGCTTTCATATATGCTTCTTTCACCTGTATTCTTTGCAAGTATAGGTCTTACAATGAGCGGAATAAATATGAGCGGCAAAATGGTGCTGTTCACAGTTCTGCTTCTTGTTGTGGCAATAATCACAAAGATAATAGGCTGCGGACTTGGCGCAAAGGTTTGTAAGTATACAAATCAGGAAAGTTTGCAGATAGCAATGGGAATGATATCCAGAGGAGAAGTTGCCCTTATCGTTGCAGCAAAAGGACAGAAGCTTGGGCTTATGGGCGACGAAG
>CALEJX010000309.1 GCA_937898375.1 uncultured Ruminococcus sp. | reverse complement strand
TGCGGGAGCTGGATTTGAACCAACGACCTTCGGGTTATGAGCCCGACGAGCTACCGAACTGCTCCATCCCGCGATATTTTATTGATTTTTTGCACCCTTTCCTGAGTGCTTATTTATTATATCACAAATGAATGTGAATGTCAATACCTTTTTGCAATTTTTTTATTTCGACTGAAAACTCTTGACTATTGTACCCAAATCGGGTATAATATATACGTTGTCGGGGTGTGGCGCAGATTGGTAGCGCGCTACCTTGGGGTGGTAGAGGTCGCCGGTTCAAGTCCGGTCACTCCGACCAAATATCAAAAAACGGCTTTCCACTATGGTGGAGAGCCGTCTTTTTGTTTGTCAAAATATTTTAGCATAAGAAAAAGCTCCGCCGTTCAGTGATGTGACCCCCAAAAGTTAGACCAAAAATCTAACGATTTGGAGGTCGGATCATTGCCGTCGGAGCTTTTGGCTTTATATTACATCTTCGCAAGCTTTGCAAATTCTGCCTTAAGTGCAGGATAGATCTCTGTGTAAAGCTTGTAGTATTTCTCGTACTCTGGTACTCGCTCTGCTTCAGGCTGCTGTACCTTGTCTGTCTTTACTACAGCCTTACAAGCTTCCGGTACTGATGAGTAGATTCCTGCGCCTGTTGCTGCAAGAAGCGCTACGCCAAGGGCTGGACCCTCTTTTGATGAAGCTGTTTTTACAGGGCAGTTGTAAAGGTCTGCAAGCATTGATCTCCACAGCGGTGAGCTTCCGCCGCCTCCGCAAGCCATCATGTCGGACACGTTGATGTCCATTTCTCTGAATACCTCAACGCAGTCTCTCAGGGAGTATGACACGCCCTCCATTACTGCTCTCAGCATATCACGCTTTGTGTGCATTGCGGAAAGTCCGAAGAATACTCCTCTTGCGTCAGGGTCAAGATGTGGTGTTCTCTCGCCCATGAGGTATGGCAGATAGAGAAGTCTGTTTGCACCAACAGGAACTTTTTCAGCTTCCTTATCCATAAGATAATATTCGTCAACGCCCATGCACTTTGCTGTTTCTTTCTCAGCATTGCAGAAGTTATCCCTAAACCATTTCAGTGAAAGTCCTGCGCCCTGTGTAACGCCCATAACGTGCCATGCGTTCGGTACTGCTGCACAGCAGGTGTGAACTCTGCCTTTTGGGTCGATAGAGATAGAAGAAGTGTGAGCGAAAACAACGCCTGATGTTCCGATAGTAGTGAACGCCTTGCCGTCCTCTGCAACGCCTGTACCAATAGCCGCAGCCGCATTGTCGCCTGCGCCGCCCACTACTATAGTACCCTTTTTAAGTCCTGTAAGTTCAGCCATTTTCTTTGTGACCTTGCCTGTTACCTCGCATGACTCGTATACCTTGCCAAGCATTGACATATCAATGTCAAGTGTATCGCAGACTTCTTTTGACCAGCAGCGGTTCGGCACGTCAAGAAGCTGCATACCGCTTGCGTCGGAAACTTCTGTTGCATATTCCCCTGTGAGGATAAATCTCAGATAGTCCTTTGGCAGAAGAATGTGTCTGCACTTTTCGTATATATCAGGCTCGTTGTTCTTTACCCAAAGAATTTTTGCAGCCGTCCAGCCTGTGAGGGCAGGGTTAGCTGTTATCTTGATGAGCTTTTCTCTGCCGAGCTTTTCGTTCATTTCTTCAACTTCTGCGGCAGTTCTCTGGTCGCACCAGATTATGGACTTTCTAAGTACGTTGTTGTCCTTGTCGAGCATAACAAGTCCGTGCATCTGTCCTGAGATGCCAACGCCTGCAACGTCCTCTTTGTTTACGCCGCTTTTGGTCATAACAGCCTTGATAGTGTTTATCATTGCGTTTGCCCAATCAGCAGGGTCTTGCTCTGCATAGCCGTTTTTAGGCTGATACATAGGATATTCGATAGTTACAGAAGAAATAACAGTACCCTTTTCGTCAAAAAGCACTGTTTTAGTGCCGCTTGTACCGCAGTCTACGCCGATTACATAAGCCATAGTTTTTTTTACTCCTTTATAATATGTATAGTATCATTTGTTTTTGCTAAAACGATTACATTAATTATACAATATTTCTCCCTGAAATGCAATACCCATAAAACGTTTTCGCAAAATTTATCTGCGCATAAAAATAGGACGGTGGGGTGCCGTCCTGTGATAGTCTTATTTTTCGCCGTAAATAAGTTCAAGCTTTGCTATAAAGTCCTCTAGGATAAATCTTGAATTTATAGAGGTGTATACTCTTATGATAGGTCTGCCGTCCTCGTAATGGCAGGCTGTGTCAGCTTCAAAAACAGGCGCAGGGCGGTCATAATGTCCGCCGCAGTTTGGCTCTAGCACAACGCCTACGGCAGGGGAGTCGCCAAGCGACCAGCTTTCGCCTGCTGTCCAAAAGGCTTTTTCGGACTCGTTGAACGCTGTCATCTGTTCAAAAAGGTGTTTGCCTATTTTTCCACATGGGGCTATCCTACGCTGTATCTCCGCAAGGCTTATGTGCATAGTGCCGTAAACTGTGTTTGGTATCATCCAAAATTCTACGCCGCTGGATATGACAAGGTTTGCCGCCTCAACGTCATTTCCGCAGTTAAACTCGGGAAAGCCGTGAACGCTGTGGTCAGGGTCTTGACCGCCTATCCACACCACTGTCATGCGCTTTGTTATTTCAGGACAAGCCTTTATCGCTTGCGCCACGTTGGTTATTGCGCCGATACAAAGAACAAAAAGCGGTCTGCTGTCATCACGCTTTGCTTCGTCTATTATAAATTCAGCCGCAGGAGAAAGTGCGTCGTTTTCAAGCTCTTTGAGCCTTGTTTCACAGCCCATATAAACAGGCACGTCAAGCTCCATGGCTTCAAGCACACGCATTACCTCGTCATAGCTTCTCTGCACAGAGCCGTCCTCGGCAAAATGCTCTGCTGTTATGCCTGCCACCGCAAACTTTTTACACATGAGCGCATGGGCAATAGCGAATGGATCGTCAGCTTCGCAGGCGGCGTCGGTATCTATTATGACACTTTTTATCTTATCCTCGGTCACTTTATATTCAAGGGGCATTTTTTTACCTCCCTAGTCAGCCTTTTCAAGCACAAAGAAAGTGCTGTTGTTTTCGGTTTTCATTTCCTTTATAGCCCAGCCTGCCGCAAGCAGACCGTTGAGCTTTTCCACTCGCTGAAACCTATCCATATCAGGAGCTTTTCCCTCGTGGATCTTGTCCTCGTTTCTTGAAACATAAAATATCTTCTGCATATATATCCTCTTTCCCTATATCTGTCGCTGACAGCCTTTCCCCTTGTTTTTATACAGCTGTCGCATTTTGTTAAGTATATTATACTACATAAATATGGAGATTTCAAGGAATACCAAAAATTTTAACCTCTTTTTAACTTTTTGATATTATTCTTATTTTTCATGCTTTTCAGTGCTTATTATATATAATATTATGGCTGAGAGGTGAAAATGCACGCTTTCAGGGCGGTTTTATATGCTGATATGTACAAAAACTTATGACAAGTGAGTATTTTTATATGACAGCCCTTGAC
Source organism: uncultured Ruminococcus sp. (assembly GCA_937898375.1). Classification (GTDB taxonomy): domain Bacteria; phylum Bacillota; class Clostridia; order Oscillospirales; family Ruminococcaceae; genus Hominimerdicola. The sequence goes on along the minus strand of CALEJX010000309.1, from coordinate 6,651 downwards.
TTTTTTGCATAAAAGGCATATAATATTATTATTAATTTATATATTTATAGTCTTTATAAATAATGAAAATAATTTATGTGGAGGGTTTTACAATGGGTAGAGTATATAACTTCAGCGCAGGTCCTGCTGTACTCCCTGAGGAAGTGCTCAAGGAAGCTGCCGACGAAATGCTCGATTATAAGGGCACGGGTATGAGCGTAATGGAGATGAGCCACCGTTCCAAGGCGTTCGATGACATCATCAAGGAAGCTGAAAAGGATATCAGAGAGCTTATGGGTATCCCTGATAACTATAAGGTACTGTTCCTTCAGGGCGGTGCTTCTCAGCAGTTCGCAGCTGTTCCTATGAACCTTATGAAGAACAAGAAAGCAGCTTACATAATCACAGGTCAGTGGGCTAAGAAGGCTTATCAGGAGGCTCAGAAATACGGCGAGGCTGTCGCTGTTGCTTCTTCTGCTGACAAGACTTTCTCTTATATCCCTGATTGCTCAGATCTGGATATCCCAGAGGACGCTGACTATGTTTATATCTGCGAGAACAATACTATCTATGGTACAAAATACAAGACTCTGCCTAACACAAAGGGTCACACTCTTGTTGCAGACGTTTCTTCCTGCTTCTTGTCTGAGCCTGTTGACGTAACAAAGTATGGCGTTATCTACGGCGGCGTTCAGAAGAACGTTGGTCCTGCCGGCGTTGTTATCGCTATCATCAGAGAAGATCTTATCACTGACGATGTTCTTGAGGGAACACCTACAATGCTCAAGTGGAAAACTCAGGCTGACGCTGACTCTCTTTACAATACACCTCCTTGCTATGGCATTTACATCTGCGGCAAGGTATTCAAGTGGATAAAGAAAATGGGCGGTCTTGAGGCTATGAAGGCTCACAACGAGAAGAAAGCTAAGATACTTTATGATTATCTTGATGAGAGCAAGCTCTTCAAGGGCACTGTTGTTCCTAAGGACAGGTCTCTTATGAACGTTCCATTCGTAACAGGCGACGCTGACCTTGACAAGAAGTTCGTTGCAGAGGCTACAGCAGCAGGCTTTGTAAACCTTAAGGGTCACAGAACTGTCGGCGGCATGAGAGCTTCTATCTACAACGCAATGCCAATCGAGGGCGTTGAAAAGCTTGTTGAGTTCATGAAGAAGTTCGAGGCTGAGAATGCTTGATCGTTTTTTAAAGATGATATCTTCACTTGACACTATGCGGCATGACGATTGGCGTGAAAGAATGCAAAGAAAAAACGGCGTGAGGGCTAAGCTTGCGGCTGTGATCTTTGGCGTTGTGATAGTCGGTTGCCTGCTTGTCAGAGTGATCTCGTAAACCATTTGAAAGAGGTAATTGAAATGTATAATATTTTAACTCTGAATAAGATCGCTGCCTGCGGTACTGATATCTTTGACAAGGCTAAGTACACAGTAAGCGACAATGCTGAAAATCCTACCGCTATAATGGTACGTTCAGCAAAGATGCACGATATGGAAATGCCTGAGAGCCTGCTTGCTATTGCAAGAGCTGGCGCCGGCGTAAACAATATCCCAGTTGAGAAGTGCGCAGAGCAGGGCATCGTTGTATTCAACACTCCTGGCGCTAACTCAAACGCTGTTAAGGAGCTTGCTATTTGTGCGCTACTTCTTTCTTCAAGAAAGATAACAGAAGCTGCCGCATGGGCTGCTTCACTTAAGGGCACACCTGACGCTCCAAAGACAGTTGAGGGCGGCAAGGCTAAGTTCTCAGGTCCTGAGATACTGGGCAAGACGCTCGGTGTTATCGGTCTTGGCGCAATCGGCGGAAAGATCGCAAATGCTGCCGTTGCACTCGGAATGGACGTTATCGGCTACGACCCATTCCTTTCAGTAAACGCAGCTATCCAGCTCGACCCTGCTGTAAAGGTAACAGCTGATATCAACGATATCTACAAGAACAGTGATTATATCACTATCCATGTTCCTTACACACCTGACACAAAGAACACTATCGATGAGGCTCAGATAGCAATGATGAAAGACGGCGTTCGTCTTATCAATCTTGCAAGAGGCGAGCTTATCAACAGTGCGGCTGTTGTAAAGGCTATCAAGGACGGCAAGGTAGCAAAGTATGTAACAGATTTTGCAGACGATGTTGTTCTTGGCGAAGAGAACGTTATCGTTCTTCCACACCTTGGCGCTTCTACACCTGAGTCTGAGGACAACTGCGCAACAATGGCAGCTCACGAGCTTATTGATTATATCGAAAAGGGTACTATCAGAAATTCTGTAAACTTCCCTAATGCTGAGCTTGCTAAGACAGGCGACCACCTTGTTTGCGTGCTTCATAAGAACGTTCCTGCTCTTATTGCACAGATCACATCTGTTGTATCTGACAAGGGCGCAAATATCGAGAACCTTGTGAACAAGTCTAAGAAAGACTGGGCTTATACAATGCTCGATGTTACAGGCGACGTTGACGCTGACGCTTTCAAGGCTATCGAGGGCGTTGTTGGCGTAAGAGTTCTTTAATTGTTGATAAAAGAAATTTTATATGCAGCAATGAGGCTGCCCACGGACGAACTGCGTCTTGGGTAGCCTTTTTTGATACAAAAAGCTATGATTTAAGTGAAAAATGGAGGAATTTAAAATGGACAAACTCGTAACAGCAATTTTATTCATAGGCATACCAATGGCGCTGACTCAGCTTATTTACAGGATAATAGACCACAAGGGCAACAAGACCGCAAAGCTTGCGGAGCGTTTTCCTATTCTCGTGAAAAGAAAGTTTTTGGTGCAGATAGGCGGAGCAATGGCGTTCGTTATCGTGTTCGGACTTATCTCACTGCTGCTTGATTTGCCTATCAAGGTATTTTTCGTTGTGTGCGGAGTGGTAGTGGGTGTGATAAACGGCATGGCGGTCACGCTTATGTACAGAGATTAGTAGGTTGCAACGTGGCAACCTGAGTATGGTAACAAATAAAAGCTGTCAGCAGATAACGTTGACAGCTTTTTTATGTATGTGTTATTTTGGGGTAGGGGCGAACATTGTTCGCCCGTTTTTTTTTGTGAGCTTTTTGTTGGTTTGTAAAATGCAAAGTGGCGGGCGACCTCAGGTCGCCCCTACATGAATTGCGCTCTTATTTCTTTCTGAAAACCACAAGCTTGCTGATAACATAGTTGAGTATCAGCACCACAACGTTTGCAACTATCTTTGTTACCCAATAGTTGAAACTGAGAAGTGAGTAGCCGAGCCACATCATGAACATTTCCACAAGAAGTGTGAATATCCTGCCGCCGTAAAATGAAGCCGCTTCGGAGATTATCGCCTTTTTGCCCTCTGCTTCAGACTCGAATACCCATATCCTGTTTGTTATGTATGCAAATGTTACTGCGCATATCCATGATATGACAGTGCTTGTGGTGGAAACGCCGCCCTTGCCTACGCCTGCCTGCTCTAAAAGCACTTTTGAAATGCCTGCGGTCACAAAGCTAACTGCGGTGGTGAGTACGCCGAAAAACAGATACAAAAGCATTTCTTTGTTCTTGACGTAAAATGGCCGAAACCAGCCAAATATCTTCCAGTCCATTATTTTGTCGAAAATGTCCTTATCTTTCTTTGCCATTTCTGTTATCTCCTTTTGTGCATATGAATATTATGAACATAATGAATATTATAACTCTTTTACACTGATTTTTCAACAATACTGTTGCAATTAGTTAAAAAATATGTTATGATAGCTATATGTAATCAGTTTTTGGGATAGCCTTTAGTGCTATTTTTATAATTAAGGTAACAAAAACATACTCTGATTTGAAAGGATAATTTATTTTTATGAAAGTTGTTATCATCGCTGTGCTTCTTATGCTCTCTGCTATTTGTTCCGCAACGGAGACGGCGTTTTCTTCCTGCAACAGGATAAGGCTGAAAAAGCTTGCCGACGACGGAAACAAGTCCGCAAAGAAAGCAATGAACATATGCGATAATTTTGACAAGGCGCTCACTGCCATTCTTGTGGGAAACAATGTTGTGAACATTTCTTCATCTTCTATTGCGACGGTGCTTTTTACTGAGAAGTTCGGCAAGGGAAGCGTTGGTATCGCCACCATAGTCATGACAGTGCTTGTGCTTATTTTCGGAGAAATTTTGCCTAAGAGCCTCGCAAAAGAGAACGCCGAGAAGTTTTCTATTCTTATGGCGGCTCCGCTTTCTGCATTCATGTTCATTATCACGCCTATCACGGCTATTTTTATGGGCATAAAAAGCGGCGTTTCAAAGCTTGTGGGCAGTAAGAACAGCGAGCCGTCTGTTACTGAGGAAGAGCTTAAATATATAATAGACGAGATACAGGACGAGGGCGTGCTTGAAAAGCAGGAGTCTGAGCTTGTGCGTTCGGCGCTTGACTTTGACGAAATAACCATAAGCGAGATACTTGTGCCGAGAGTAAATATCGAGGGCGTTGAGCTTCACGAGGATATGGAGAGCATAAAAAAGCGTTTTGTGCAGACAAAGTTTTCAAGGCTTCCTGTGTATGACAAGGATATAGACCACATTGTGGGGCTTATCCACCAATCTGATTTCTTTGAAATGTATCTAAAAGGAAAGACGGACATAAGCCTTATAATGAACAAGCCCCTTTACATAACTGAAAACCGCAAGATATCTGAGATATTGAAGCAGATGCAGCGTAAAAAGGTGCATATGGCGGTGGTGCTTGACCAATACGGCGGCACGGAGGGTATTTGTACTCTTGAGGATATCATAGAGGAGCTTGTGGGCGAGATATATGACGAGAGCGACGAGGAGGACACCTCTCTTGTGAAAATAAGCGACGGCGTTTACGAAGCGTCGGCGGAGCTTTCGGTTTCTGATTTTCTCGAGAGGATAGGTCTGCCGGAGGACACTATCGAAACGGACAGAACTTCTCTCGGCGGCTGGATAATGGATATGCTCGACAGGCTTCCTGAGCAGAACGAAACTATAAGCTGTCCGCCTTTTGAAATGACCATAAAAATGGAGGACGAGCAGAAAATAGACAGGATACGTTTCAAGATATCCGAGGAGGAGCTTAAAAACAAGAAGGCGGAGGAAGAAAATGCCTAAGCAGATAAAGAAAGAGCAGATAAAAAAGTCAGAACTTTTATACAGAAAATGGGCTGTTGCAGGGTTTGCGGCAGCGGCGGTGTTCATGGGCTGTATGGCAGGGCTTATGAGCATGATAGTTAAAACCGAGGGGGCAAAAGTGCCTACGATAGTGCTTTTTGCGGCGTTTGTTATTTACACGGCAGTGTCGCTCATATGTGCAGTGCTTGGTGTGAAAAGCTATGTAAAAGACGATTGCGGAGTGTGTCTTTTGCAGGGAATAGTGCATATTTACAATGTGATAGCCTGTGTAATGAACGTTAGAATGGCGTTTATAATACTGTTCTCGGCGCTAGGTTCGCAGTCGGGGGTAGACACTCTTATAGGAAGCCAATCGCAGAACGAATTTGTACAAAGTCAGTATGCAAGCTGGATATGCCTTGCTATTGCAACGCTGTTCTCGGTGATACTTGGTATTCTTGCGGTGGTAAGGATTGTTAAAAATAAAAAGGGCTGATAGATCGGCTTTTTTGTAGGGGCGAACAGTGTTCGCCCGTTATTTGGCGTATGCAATGTACGCCAACAGGAAAATCATAGAGTAAGGAAGAAGAAAAATAATGTTTTTGCTTATACTTGTAGTTGTGTGCTACACAATATGCTCACTTAGCGACAAGTACGCCGTTTCAACGGCAAAATTCAACGGCGACGAGCTTGGCTTTTTAATGGCGGCGGCAACGGCTGTTTTCATGGCTTGCTGTTTGCCTTTTCTTGACAGGACTATCACACTCAGCTGGCAATCATTTGCGGCGATAGGTCTGCTTTGCTTGTCAAAGATACTTGAATTTAAGCTTTCGGCTATTATCCTTGACGAGATATCAGCCTTTGAGCTTAAAGCTTGGCTTGGTATCACACTGTTTATGTCCTATGCAACGGATATTTTCCTTGGGGAAAAGCCGAGCATTTTCAAGTTTCTTTTTATCGTGCTTACTGTTGCAGGACTTGTTTTTATCGCAAAATCAGGCAGAACGGACAGCGGAAATATAAATTACCGCAGGATAGTTGTTCCTCTGGTGTTCTATCTCTTGGCAAGATACGGCTACGGCATAGTTGTAAGAGCGTCGGAGAATTACATATCATCAACTATGGCACTGTTTTTTGCGCTTATACTTATGGCTATCATACTTCTGCCTAGGGCGAAGCCTTTGGAGATATTCAGGAAAAATCAAAAGGGCGCATGGGTGGTCGTGCTTACAAAGATCCCGAATGTGGCAGGTCTTCTTGCGGAGAACGCTGTTATTGCGGTGAGCCTTGCGAGTGCGTCATTTATCCAGCCTATGATACTGTGCTCGCTGTTTGTTATAGCGCTCATAAGAAAAGAGCCTATCACAAAGCTCAGGTTTATCGGAAGCGTTATTTGTATGGTTGGTATAATAGGATTTCAAATTTGTTAAAGTTAAAAATAAAACGTCGGGCGTTTTAATTCGTCCGACGTTTTTTGGTATCAGATAGTTTGCAGAAAAAAGCGGGCGACCTGAGGTCGCCTGAGACTGTCGAAAAACGCCCAAATAACGGGCGAACGCTGTTCGCCCCTACATA
>CALEJX010000308.1 GCA_937898375.1 uncultured Ruminococcus sp. | reverse complement strand
CTGAATGATCCTTACGACTTTCATTGAGACTGTTTCGTCCACATAGTCAGAACACGGCTTTCCGAGGACGCCTTTCTGCTTCATTTCGATAGCCATATCTGTGGCATTCAGCAGTTCTTTTGTTGTGATTCCTGCAAGGATAAAGTCGCCAGCTTCAAGTGCTTCGGGGCGTTCAGTAGAAGTACGGATACAAACCGCCGCAATAGGGTGACCTATTGAAAGATAGAAGCTGCTCTCCTCAGGAAGTGTGCCTGAGTCTGAAACGATAGCAAGTGCATTCATCTGCAAACAGTTATAGTCATTGAAGCCAAGAGGCTCATTTACTCTTACTCTAGGGTCTAGCTTAAAGCCGCTCTTTTCAAGTCTGTGCTTTGAACGTGGGTGGCAGGAGTACAAAATCGGCATATCGTACTTTTCAGCCAATGCGTTTATTGCAGTAAACAGGCTTGTAAAGTTCTTTTCTGTGTCGATATTTTCCTCTCTGTGCGCAGAAAGAAGAATATACTTATCCTTTTCGAGACCCATACGGTTAAGAACATCAGAAGCCTGAATTTTATCAAGATTTCCACGGAGAACTTCCGCCATAGGCGAGCCAGTCATATATGTTCTTTCCTTTGGAAGCCCGGTATCAGCAAGATACTTTCTTGCAAACTCAGAATAGCAAAGATTTACGTCAGAGATAACGTCAACTATTCTTCTATTTGTTTCCTCCGGAAGACACTCGTCCTTACATCTGTTTCCTGCTTCCATATGGAAAAGCGGGATATGCAGTCTTTTTGCGGAAATAGCTGACAGACAGCTATTTGTATCTCCAAGGACGAGATAGGCGTCAGGTTGCAATTCTGAAAGCAGTTCATAGCTTCTGCCGAGAATATTTCCGCAGGTAACGCCAAGATTATCCCCAACTACAGGAACAAGTATATCAGGACCGAACTCGCCGAAAGTGTTTTTCAGCTCGAAATCCTCCCAGAAAACTGTACTGAGGTTACGGTCCCAGTTCTGATTGTAATACACAACGCAGGTATCAAAATACTCACGGCATCTTCTTATGACAGCCGCCAGGCGGATTATCTCAGGGCGGGTGCCGCAGCCGATCATTACTTTTGTTCTGCCGTCATTTTTCCATTTAAAATTATGTTCCATATATTTTCCTCCCGAAGTCAGCCATGACCTTTGGTAAAATTATTTGTTCACAGGATACTGTCTAAGCTGTACAATTTCTCCAGCCTCTATTTTGCCCAGCTGTGCAATTCGGTTTTCGCCTTTTACTATTGCGCCGAGGCAGATATGACAGCCTTGTTCGATCACACAGCCATGGTCTACGATAGCGCCCAAATTGATGATACAGCCACGCTCCACCGCCACATCTGTATTGATAACGGATTTCGGAAGCACCACAACTCCCTCTCCTACATGTGAGGTAGGACTTACATAAGCCGTAGGATGCACAACAGTGGCAAGTCTGCCGCCAGCATTGGTTATTTTATCGCACCAAGACAACCGAAGCTCATTATTTCCAAAGGCAGGAATAAATTCCGTATCATCAGCAATATATTTAGTAAAAGAATCGAGTGGGCGGTCGGCAAATCTATCGTCCAGCATAGCTATCACATCATATTCTAGCTGTTCAGCGACGTCCTTTACAGTATTTGCATATCCGCCTGCACCGAGGATAACCAACTTTTTTGACATATCAATCCTCAGCCAATCTCTCCTGGATATATGCGAGTTTAAGCATTTTTTCCTTTATTTCTTCCTTATTAAGGAGCTTTGTATTATTACTATTAAACTCAGTAAGAGTATTTCTATCTGCGTCGCCGTCCCTAAAGAACTTATCGTAGTTCAGACCTCTATTATCGGCAGGGACACGATAGAAGCCGCCAAGGTCGACAGCCTTTGCACACTCCTCGTTGGTAAGAAGTGTTTCGTACATTTTCTCGCCGTGGCGGATACCAATGACTTTGATATCCTCTTTTTTGCCGCCAAACATTTCGGTAACGGCTTCAGCCTGGAGTCCGATAGAGCAAGCAGGGGCTTTCATGATAAGCAGGTCGCCGTTTTCGCCGTTCTCGAAAGCATAGAGGACAAGGTCAACTGCTTCTTCAAGTGACATAATGAAACGGGTCATATTAGGCTCGGTTACAGTGATAGGATTACCAGCCTTGATCTGGTCGATCCACAGAGGGATAACAGATCCACGGGAGCACATTACGTTACCGTAACGTGTACAGCATATTTTAGTTTTACCGCTATATCTGCTCTTAGCGATAGCTACGCTTTCTTCAAGAGATTTTGACTTACCCATAGCATTGATAGGGTAGGCTGCTTTATCAGTTGAAAGGCATATTACGGCTTCGACGCCCTCCTCGATAGCTGCGGTCAATACGTTATCTGTACCGATAATATTAGTTTTTACAGCTTCCATTGGGAAAAACTCACAAGACGGAACTTGCTTGAGTGCTGCCGCATGGAATATGTAATCTACGCCGTGCATAGCGTCCTTACAAGACTGCAAATTCCTTACATCGCCTATGTAGAACTTGATCTTATCCGCTACCTCCGGCATTTTCGCCTGATACTCATGACGCATATCGTCCTGCTTTTTCTCGTCTCTCGAAAATATTCTGATCTCTCCGATATCTGTTTCCAGAAATCTGTTTAATACTGCATTACCAAATGATCCCGTTCCGCCGGTAATCATTAGGGTTTTGTTTGTGAATTGTGACATGTTAACAAGCTCCTTTATATTTTATATTCGTAAGTAGCTTAAAATATCATTTTTTTCAGTTTCTACTTCTTAAGCTCTCTAGCGCAATTTATTACAAAGTAATTTTCATACTAATCCGAGCATTTCAGAATATTTCATCTAAAAAACAATATGATAAGAAATAAAACAACTTTTTTAACATAAAACCATATAGCAAAATAGAATATTATAAACTTATATTGCAAATTTTATAATGTTTTCTTAACTAGTCCCATAATATTATGATTTCATATAAAAACTTACAGTGCCCTAAATATTATCTTCATTCTTTATTTAGATAACAACTACCTTAATATTGCTTGTAATAATAAATTTCTTCGTTGCTATGCATTAAAAGCAATATAATTAACACCAACAGTGCTGTTCAAATTGATATTGTTTGATTTTTTATTAATAATGAAAATTTTCTTGAAATTCTGTTCTAATATCCCTCTATATTTCTATAATCTTTTGTTGCATTCTCTTTATGATGAATAACACCCGGATTTCCAATTACAATTGAATGCGATGGTACATCAAAATCCACAAATACATTGGCACTGATAAGCACGTCATCACCAATAATAATTCCACCACAAACGAAAGCTCCTGTTCCAATAACACAGAAATCCCCTATCGATGGCACACCTTCCCTTTTTCCACTCCGAACCGATCCTATGGTAACATTTTTAAATAAAACACAATTTTCACCTATTACTGCTCTAGGGTTAACTGTAATGCCACTTGGATGTGCTAACACCACATTATCACCAATATTTTCAAAGTTAGGTATCTCTAAGTGATACTTATCTCCTATACGATTGAATTTATATCTCAGAAACCTACTACCATTTAATTTGCTTATTTTTCGTCCTAAAACAACATAATCGTTAGGGCAATACATACCTAAAATCAGTCACATTATTAATTTTGCTGTTTTCATCATTTCCTCAGATACCTCTGTTTCTATTTAAGTCCTTTAAGCAAAAATGCCTCAATCATTAATTTAACATTTTCTCTCATATCTTTTATTAGACAAGGCAATAATACACTTGTACCTATTTGTGTAATAAGAGATGCTATTGCTGCACCAGACACCCCATATTTGGGAATCAAAAAATAATTTAAAATTACGTTAATCACAGCAGCACTTGCATACATATATTTTAAATACTTCTGCTTATTTTCACAAACCATCCATGCATTTCTAGCAACCCCCAAATATGAAAATATTGTATACCAAGTAATTATCATTAGCGGCTCTGAGGCTGGTAAATATTTCACACCATACAAAATACGAATCGCAATTTTCCCAAAAAGAGCAAAAAAAATTGCAACAAAGACTGATAAATATATAATAATAGCATATAATTGCTTGTTTTTTTTATTAAACTGTTCCTTATCTATAGAATAACAGCTAACTATCGTAGGATACATCGAATCTATAATAGCCTGTAGTACAAAAACCCACATTAAATTAATTGATGATGCCAGAGAATAATATCCAACTGATGTTTCATCTAACATCTGTTTTAACATCAACCTATCTGTTTGTCCATATATTGCAACCATCATTCCAGATAAAATATAATGATAACTCCTATAGAGCAATGATTTTCCCTTTCTCCATGAGAATGATAGTTTAGGACCATCATATTTTTTATATTAAAACCAAAAGAATTATTTTATAAATAGATATAGCTACATATGCAAATAAAGTAGCCATTGCAGTAATTTTGGATTTATATTGTGCTTGAAACCAGTATGTAAATGTATCTGCAGTTTGAAATACCAACGCAATACTACATAAAATTGTGACAATAATAGTTTCTCTCTCTCCATGATCAACCATTGCAACTATCGTGGTAATCATAATAACGGACAATACACTAGATAAGACTCTTAAGACTAGTGTTGTTCCGATAGTTTTTCCTTGTTCTTGAGGACACTCAACAAAGTCTTTAATAATCACAGCATTGATACCCAAGGTACACAACGAGGTGAAAAAAGCAACATATGCTGATGCATAGTTAATCATTCCAAAATTACTAGGTCCAAGGTACCTTGCTGTAAATATGCTAATGAAAAAAGACAAAATCATCTGAATTACTTTGCCAACGATCAACCAACTGGCATTTACAAATTCTCTGTTTTTTAATATTTTTATCATTTTATAACAAATCTCTTTCTAATCCAACTCTGGTGCATACTCTAAAGATTTTTTTGCAATGTAACTATATAAATAAATATTAGTTTTTGCGGATTTCGCCACGTTTTTCATAGTATAATATTTATCTGTAAATCTTAGTTCATTAATTTTGTCTTTAATACTGTTAATATTTACTGGATATACAAAATCACTGTTTCCCCCATTATTCACATGTTCCATGCCAACCCATTTTGCAAATACACATGGCACTTTACTTGCACATGCCTGTTCCCATAAAACAGAATGTTGACCAGGGAAAAAGACCAAATCTGCCGCATAAAAATATCTATATACATCACTTGATTTTATCCAACCAACATATATAATATTATCATTTTTTTTCAATTTTTCAAATTCACTTAAAATATCTTTTTCTACACTTCCAAATATTAAAAGCTTCACATTATCTATCTCACTACATGCTTTCATGAGAACATCAATTTTTTTATTTCTATCTATTTTTCCACCAGTCACAATCAGAAAATCGTCACTCATAATACCATAATGATTTCTAATTGACTCTCTCACTGCCTTTCTTTGTTCAAAATTCATTTGATCATCATCGGCACCCATTAATAAAACATCTGTTTTGTCTGCTGGAATTTTAAAATAGTCTTCTGCATATGTCTTTCTCCAAGGTGTCACACCATATACTTTAGAAACGTATTTTATTGATTTTTTATTTAGATACCTTAGCCACAATCTTATTAATCTTTCTTTAATAGTATTACTATTATTTCCAATGTTATAATCCATATGGTTGTCCTCAACTAATTTACATCGAGGATTATTTTTCATATATTTAACAACATAAAAAATTGTGTAACTAACTAATCCATGGTAAAAAATAAAATCTGGCTTAATATCATTTAACAAATCATAAACATCTAAAGCTGAGAAAACGCCTGTTATCTTTGGAAATAAAATTTTTTTATATTTCAAACGAATAACTTTTACACCATCATCAAGTTTGTATTCATTTGGTGGAATTTCGATTATTTTTCCATCCTTATGCATTCTATTGGTAACTATAACTGTTACATCATGACCCAATTTTCTCTGGTACTTTGGGAGCAAATTATCCTGATACCCCCAATAATCATTATAAGGTGAATTTGGTGCTATATGAACAATTTTCATTTTTGTTTTATACCTTTCTGTTAAACACTTTTACTTTTATATTTTGTTATGCATGAAGAAAGAAGAATTTCATATTATATTAATAAGCGATTA
>CALEJX010000307.1 GCA_937898375.1 uncultured Ruminococcus sp. | reverse complement strand
GCAGTAGAAAGTTGTGTCAATATTTGATACCCAATCTCTGAAAGCTTCGTTTATGGCGTCTTTCAGAGTGGCAGTTCCGCTTGCAACGCCTGTTACCTTTGCTCCAAGAAGATTCATTCTGTAAACGTTAAGGGACTGCCTTTTCATGTCAGTTTCGCCCATGTAGACTTCACATTCAAGACCCATAAGAGCGCATACTGTAGCAGTAGCAACGCCGTGCTGACCTGCACCAGTTTCAGCGATTATACGCTTCTTGCCCATTTTCTTTGCAAGAAGAATTTGACCCAGAACGTTGTTTATCTTGTGTGAGCCTGTGTGGTTAAGATCCTCACGCTTGATGTATATTTTAGCACCGCCAAGATCCTTTGTCATCTTTTCTGCATAATAAAGCATTGAAGGTCTGCCTGCATAATTGTGGTAAAGTTCCTGAAGCTCTTTGTTGAACTCAGGATCGTCCTTGTATTTGTCATAAGCTTCTTCAAGCTCGTGAACGGCTGTCATGACAGTTTCAGGAATGTACTGTCCGCCAAATTCGCCGAAGCGTCCTATTTTACTCATTTATATCCCTCTTTCGGTATTATTTCTGATAGTCCCGACTATCCTTTTTATCTTGTTTTCGTCTTTGAAGCCGTCAGTTTCCACTGAGCTTGAAAAGTCAACGCCGTAAGGCTTTACCCTTTCCATAGCTTCGCAGACATTATCTGCATTAAGCCCTCCCGCAAGGAAAAATGGTTTTGATATCTCCACCTGTGAGAACACGTCAAGGTCAACTCGCTTGCCTGTTCCGCCGTAGCTGTCTGCTGAAAAGCTGTCTATAAGCAGCTTGTGGACGGGAAGTGCGTTAGCCTTTTTTATATCCTCGGGGCATTTTACACGAACGGCTTTCCATATCTCACAGCCGCAGTTTTCACGGAGTTTATCAATATACTCTGCGTTTTCCTCGCCGTGAAGCTGGATAACATCAAGCTTATCAGCATAGCTTTTCAGAATATTCTCTATCGGCTCGTTTACGAAAACTCCCACACGCTTGATATCCTTGTCAAGACGGCTTTCAAGCTCGCAGAATGTGTCCATATCCACCGTGCGTTTGAAGCCCTCTGAAAGTATAAAGCCTGCATAATCGGGGCGGTGTTTGTTCACATAAAGAATATCGTCCACACGGCGCATACCGCATATCTTTATTTTTGTCATTTATACGCCCTCTCTCAGCTCACGGAGAGTTGCGCCGATATTGCTGCTTCTCATAAGAGTTTCACCTATAAGCACAGCGTCAGCACTAAGGCTGCGCACCTTTTTCATATCGGCATTCGTTTTTATTCCGCTCTCTGATACAAGCACTGCATGGTCGCCTATTATGCGGCTGAGTCTGCCTGTAGTTTCAAGGTCAACGTCAAATGTGTAAAGATTTCTGTTGTTTATGCCAAGCATATCAGGCTTAAATCCCAATGTCTTTTCATATTCTTCCTCGCTGTGTACCTCCACAAGACATTCAAGGCCAAGCTCGTGGGCGATATCAGAATATTCCTTCATTTGACCCTCACTAAGTATAGCCGAGATAAGCAGCACAGCGTCAGCGCCTATGGCCCTTGCCTCGTAAAGCTGATACTCATCGAT
>CALEJX010000306.1 GCA_937898375.1 uncultured Ruminococcus sp. | reverse complement strand
TTTACGGCCCTGTGAACAAAGTTCCATATACAGAGGATATGCCTACATCTGCAACAAACCCTTATGGCTACACAAAGGTAATGATAGAGCAGATACTCAAAGACGTTTATGTTTCCGACAACGATTGGTCAGTTTCACTGCTGAGATACTTTAACCCTATCGGCGCACATAAGAGCGGTCTTATCGGCGAAGACCCTAACGGCATACCAAACAATCTGCTCCCTTATATTTGTCAGGTAGCAGTAGGAAAGCTTGAAAAGCTTGGCATATTTGGCGACGATTACGATACCCCTGACGGAACAGGCGTAAGAGATTATATCCACGTTGTTGACCTTGCTAAGGGTCACCTTTGCGCAGTTAAGTATGTAATGGAAAACAAGGGCGTTGAAGCCGTAAACCTCGGCACAGGAAAGGGCTCAAGCGTTTATGACGTTCTTCACAGCTTTGAAAAAGCCTGCGGAAAGAAGCTGCCATATGTAGTAAAGCCAAGACGTGCAGGCGATATCGCAACTTGTTATGCTGATACGTCAAAAGCAAAGAAAGTTTTCGGCTGGGAAGCACAATATGACCTTGATGAAATGACAGCAGACAGCTGGAACTTCATTAAGAACAATCCTAACGGACTTTAATACATAAGCATAGAACATAATAATTTTCCTCGGCAGGGACACACTAATGTGTGTTCCTGTTTTTTTTTGCCCTTTTTCCACCCGTACAATAATGCGACAAAAAAATCATATAACAGGTGATAATATAGTTTAAGCGGATAAAACGAAAAGATGAAAGGAATGATAAGCATGAATGTGGAGATAAAAAACTATCCGTCAGCCAGAACTCTTGTGGCAGAGATATGCGGCGATATCGACCACCATACAGCAAAATATTTCAGGGGAGAGATAGATAAAGCCATAAGAAGCCATAACCCTCTTACCCTTATCCTCGACTATTCTCAGGTGACTTTTATGGATAGCTCAGGTATCGGACTTGTTATGGGCAGATACAAGATAATGTCAGAAATGGACGGCGAGGTGATAGTGGCGTCGCCCCCTGCCTATATCCGAAAGGTCTTGCAGCTTGCAGGCATACACAGGCTAACAAAGATAGTCACGGATATTGCCCCTTATATAAAAGAAAAGGAAGCGCCCCAGGAGCAGAATGAAAGCCCTGACGCCGAAAAAAAGGAGAGTGATAAAATTGAAACGCAAGCCCCTTAATGAAATGAAAGTCAGTTTTCCCAGCTATTCTGAAAATGAGCGCTTTGCTAGAGTTGCAGTCAGCGGTTTCCTTGCTCAGCTTGACCCGCAGATCGACGAGCTTGCAGATGTCAAAACCGCCGTGTCAGAGGGAGTCACAAACGCCATTGTCCACGGATACCGAAACACCCTAGGGGAGATATTTATGCAGATAAGGATATTCGAGAACAGGCACGTCTACATAAAAATAAGGGATAAGGGCTGCGGTATCGCCGATATAGAGCAGGCTATGCAGCCGCTTTTCACCACCGCACCTGAGGAGGAAAGAGCAGGCCTTGGCTTTGCGGTCATGGAAAGCTTTATGGACAAGGTGAAAGTCCACAGCAAGCTTGGTGAGGGAACTACCCTTGTCCTTGAAAAAACGCTGAAAGAAAGAGTATAGCATGAGCAGCATAGTCGAGACCCCTCTTGCAGAAGAAAATCTGGGGCTTGTTCACCTGTGCGCAAACCGCTTCCGCAATCGTGGCATAGAGTATGACGATCTCTACGGCGCAGGCTGTATAGGTCTTGTGAAAGCGGCAAAAGCCTTTGACAGCGACCGTGGAGTGAAATTCTCCACCTATGCAGTGCCTGTTATCTTGGGGGAGATAAAAAGGCTTTTCCGTGACGGCGGCACGATAAAAGTGTCACGAAGCATAAAAGAGCTTTCCATGCGCCTTGTAAGAGAGCGTGAGCGATTTTCCATACAGCAGGGGAGAGAGCCTACAGTAAGCGAGCTTTGCGAACTGTCAGGAGAAAGCGAAGAAGCCGTAACCCTTGCTATGAACGTCGCCCTGCCCCCTGTGAGCCTTACTGAAAACTCTGATGATGACGACCGCCACGGGCAAATAGATATCCCAGTTGAAGCTCCCGATATAGAAATTGCGGACAGGCTCTCTCTCCGTCAGGTCATATCTTCCCTTGACGCCGAGGACAGAAAGCTCATATACCTAAGATATTTTCAGAACAAAACTCAGGTGGAAACGGCAAAACAGCTTGGCATGACGCAGGTGCAGGTGTCAAGACGTGAAAAAAAGCTGCTCACTTTAATGCGTGAACAGCTTGAATAATATCATTATAGTGGGCGGACAGTGTTCGCCCGTTTTTTATAGGTAAGACCTTAGTATCTCGATAGTCTCCTCATGTGAGCAAACGGCGTCAGTGCTTATGAAATACTGAAAATAGTCCCAGGAAGCCTGAACGATGCTCGTTTCACTTATCTTCAAATAAGAAAAATCAGAGAAGCAGTTGTTTCTTGCAACGATGTTAAGGCTGGTGTTGTCGGAAATGTTTATGCAAAGATTTTTCGACACCGCAAAATAATCGTCCTTTATTATCCTGTAATCCGCCGTGCCGCTTTCGCAAAGTGATATCATTATTTGCAGCATTATCTTGCGCTCTGCAAGGGTAGGATAAGTGTAGGAATTTCTCGGCAGCTCGAATATTTCGCCTGTCGCCATGAATTCCGCAAGACCCTTTTCGCTGAACAGATTTATGAACTTGTGCTCCAAAAGCGCCTTTTTGCCCATTGTGAGCTTCTGCTTTATATACTCCTTTGCGTCAGCAGGCAGAAGCGCATGAGCGTTGTATATATCCTCGGTAAGACACAGCATGGTGCAAGGCTGAAAGTCCATGCCAACAAAGTTTGCGTTGTCGTCATACCAGAAATAAACATACTCAAAAATATCCATGGCGTGGTCAAGAAGCTTTGTGCATTTGCCCCTGAGTTTTTCAAACTGCCGCATATAAAAGCCTACCATAGGCTGTGATTTGTATATAACGCCCTCACAGTAGTCACTGTCTGTTCTGATGATAAAATTGTTTGTGATTATTATGTTGGGCATGATGTTCGTGGAGTTGAAATATGCCGCCGCACTCTCATAGTAGTAAAGCGGCTCATATTTTTCATGCTTCTGCGCAAGGTGACATATGAACGGGAAGATATCAAGATTATATTTCGCAGGACTTTTTTCCCCTGTGGTGTTGTCAAAGAAGAACAGGTGGTTTATAGTGGATTCGCTTCCCTCTGCGGCAACAGACAGCAGAGAAGTCAGAAACTCCGTTGGCTGAGCAATTACCTGAATGTCAGAGCCGTTTTGAACATCACTGCATATAAGTATCTGCAAATTCTTCCTAAGCTCACGCTTGTCAGTGTAAATCGATATCTCAGGCACAGTGTCAATGTCAACCTCAGTCTTGAATGTCAGTCCGTCAGGTTCTTCCATGTTGGTGTTCGCCATATCGTGTATTATCTTCGACACCTGCTTGCGGCGATTGTAGACTTCCTCGCCCATTTCGGAAATGTTGTAAAGCTCTATAAGTCTGCTTTTGTCCTCTGCCGAAAGCATGAGCTGTAAGCATATGTTTTCCACAAAAGCCATGTTAGGCACTTTTCTTTCCCCTTTGAGTATCTTGTGAAGATACGTCCTGTCAATACCGCACTTTTCGGCAAGAGCTTTTATGGTTATATCTTTTTTATGTATATGTTCTCTCAGAAGTTCCGAAAACTGTGACATGGCATTATATCCTTTCCGCAGAAAGCAGGTATTTACAGTATAATTTTGTATACTAATATTTATATTATATCCTATTTGTACACAATTGTCAACCTTTGATAATTTTATCTTATTAAGGCAAAAACGTATAATTTTATAAACACCTGCAAAAAATACGAAGAGAAAATATTCGGAGGGAATCTTATGAAAATAATATTTTATGACGCAAAGCAGTATGATATAGACTCTTTTGAAAAACAGCGTAAAAACTATCCCGACATAGAAAATATCTACCTTGAAGCCGACCTGACAGAAGAGACCGCAAAGCTTGCCGAGGGCTGTGAGGGCGTGTGCGCTTTTGTTAGCTCCGCCGTAACGAGCGCAGTTTTAAGACGGCTCCACGAACACGGCGTGAAGCTTCTTCTTATGCGTTGTGCAGGCTATAATAATGTTGATATAAAAGCCGCCGAGAAATACGGCATAACAGTGCTGAGAGTGCCGGGGTATTCTCCCGAAGCCGTGGCAGAACACGCCATGGCGCTTGCACTGGCTGTCACAAGACGAATACACAAGGGGTATATAAAAGTAAGGGAAAACAATTTCAGCCTGAATGGTCTTATGGGACTTGACTTTCACGGCAAGACTGCCGGTATAATAGGCACAGGCAGGATAGGTGCGGCAATGTGTAGGATATGCCACGGCTTTGGTATGCGTGTTATAGCCTATGACGTTTATCAAAATCCCGACCTTGATTTCGTGAGATATTATCCCCTCAGCGAAGTCCTGCGGGAAAGCGATCTTATCTCACTCCATTGTCCCCTGACAGAAGCAAGCTACCACCTTATAAATACCGAGACAATATCCCTTATGAAGGATAACGTTGTTTTCGTGAACACCTCCAGAGGTGCGTTGGTGAATACCGAGGACCTTATAAAAGGTATCAGAAGCCGAAAATTCCACGGAGTAGGTCTTGACGTTTACGAGGAGGAAACCGAGAACGTCTTTGAAAACCGACAGGAGGATATCCTTGAAAGCTCCGTGACCGCAAGGCTTCTGTCTTTCCCAAACGTTATCGTCACCTCTCATCAGGGCTTTTTCACCGAGGAGGCTCTCGCCGCCATAAGCCGCACAACTCTGGAAAACGCCCGTGCCTTTGAGCAGGGCAGGATAATAAAAGAAAATCAGGTCAAATAAAAAAACGGACGGTGTAAAAGCCGTCCGTTTCGTATATAGCTTTGTTTATGCGCTTAAATTAGTAAGCGATACCCTGCCACTTCATAGCGTCAGCAACCTTAAGGAAGCCTGCGATGTTAGCACCTGCAACCAGGTTGCCCTCAAGACCATATTCCTTAGCTGCATTGTATGAGTTGTGGAAGATGTTTGTCATGATGTTCTTGAGCTTAGCGTCAACTTCCTCAAATGTCCAAGAAAGTCTCTCGCTGTTCTGTGACATCTCAAGAGCTGATGTAGCAACGCCGCCTGCGTTAGCAGCCTTAGCTGGTCCAAAGAGAACGCCTGCATTCTGGAATACAGCGATAGCCTCTGGAGTTGAAGGCATGTTAGCACCCTCAGCAACAGCGAATACACCGTTAGCTACGAGAGCCTTAGCTGACTCTTCGTTGATCTCGTTCTGTGTAGCGCAAGGGAGAGCGATATCGCACTTGATAGTCCAAATGCCGCTGCAGCCCTCATGGTACTCAGCACCCTGAACTCTGTTTACATACTCCTTGATTCTGCCTCTCTCAACTTCCTTGATCTGCTTAACAACATCGAGGTTGATGCCGTTTGGATCGTAGATGTAGCCGTTTGAGTCAGAAAGTGCAACTACCTTGCCGCCAAGCTCTGTAGCCTTTTCTGTAGCGTAGATAGCAACGTTACCAGAACCTGAGATAACAACTGTCTTGCCTGCGAATGTTTCATTCTTCATGCACTTGATCATCTCAGCTGTGTAGTAGCAAAGACCATAACCAGTAGCCTCTGTTCTAGCAAGTGATCCGCCGTATGAAAGACCCTTACCTGTAAGAACGCCTGTGAACTCGTTTCTGATCCTCTTGTACTGACCGAACATATAGCCGATCTCTCTTGCACCTGTACCGATATCGCCTGCTGGAACGTCTGTGTCAGCACCGATATGCTTGCAAAGCTCTGTCATGAAGCTCTGGCAGAATCTCATAACTTCTCCGTCAGACTTGCCCTTAGGATCGAAGTCTGAACCACCCTTACCGCCGCCGATAGGAAGACCTGTAAGGCTGTTCTTGAAGATCTGCTCAAAGCCGAGGAACTTGATTACTGATGCACATACTGAAGGGTGAAGTCTGATACCGCCCTTGTATGGTCCTATAGCAGAGTTGAACTGAACTCTGAAGCCTCTGTTTACCTGAACCTTGCCGTTGTCATCAACCCAAGGAACACGGAAAATGATCTGTCTCTCTGGCTCAACTATTCTGTCGATTATACCTGCCTCAACAAGGTCAGGTCTCTTTTCTACAACAGGAATGAGGCTTTCCAGAACCTCATATACTGCTTGGAGGAATTCCTTTTCGCCGAGATTTCTCTTCTCAACCTTCTCATAAACGCTTTCAAGATACGCATTGTTCAAAGCCATTATTAAAACTCCCATCTTATAAATTATAATTTGTGTACGGCTTTTTGCTTTGTCCGCACATTACCTCATCATTATAGCACACTATTTTGCAGTTTGCAAGCAGTAAAATGCAAAATTTCATAATTTTATTGAAATTGTATAAAAATCATAGTCTTTTTTTGAAATGTGAAGTAAAATCAAGATCATAAATTCATAAATCGTGTAAAATTTCCGTGAAATGCCAGCAGATCACACATAGCAGCCAAAAGCCTGTTTTGCGTGCATAAAATGCCTTTCAAGCGCTTTTGTGAGGGGTAAGCTGCAAATATCACCGCAAAAGCTCCCGTATTATGAAGTTTCGGTTGACGAATCCTGCAAAAAAGTGTACAATATAAAGCAGAAACGTATTTTACATCAAAGGAGCAATACCAATGACAAAGAAAGAACGTGCGCAAATGATAGTCGAAAGGCTGGAGCAGGTCTACCCCGAGGGCATATGCTCCCTTGACTATAAAAAGCCCCACGAGCTTATGATAGCAGGCAGACTTTCAGCACAGTGTACAGACGCAAGAGTGAACATCGTCACAAAAAAGCTCTTTGCAAAATATAAGACCATTGAGGACTTTGCCAACGCTGATGTTGCCGATATCGAGGAGATAATCCGTCCTTGTGGTCTGTATAAAACAAAAGCCCGTTCTATCGTTACAATGTGCAGACAGATAATGGATAACTTCGGCGGCGAGATACCCGATACCATAGAAAAGCTCACCACTCTTGCAGGCATAGGCAGAAAGACCGCAAACCTTGTTATGGGCGATGTTTTTCATAAGCCTGCGGTGGTCACAGATACCCACTGCATAAGGATATGCGGCAGACTTGGGCTTACAAAAAATAAAGAGCCTGCAAAGGTGG
>CALEJX010000305.1 GCA_937898375.1 uncultured Ruminococcus sp. | reverse complement strand
TAACGGGCTGTCGAGGGCGCCAGCCCCTACACATACATTGTGAAAGAGCTAAGGTTTGCGTGATGATTTATAAAACGAAATGTTGAGTGTGTGTCAGCGTACATTGTTTTTGAGCAAAACCAATGCACAAAGTTCGGTTTATACAGAAAGTACTGTTTGATAAAAAACCTATCCTCGGGCTACAAAATAAAGTCGCCTGTAGGAGGTGTTCATGCGAATTAAAAAAGAAAGAAGGAGGGATATCCCATGGAGGGATTTATACATTCTACGGAAAGCTTTGGTACGGTGGACGGACCGGGAATTAGGTTTGTTATTTTCTTTCAGGGCTGTCCTATGAGATGTCTTTACTGCCACAATCCTGATACTTGGACGATAGGTACGGGAACGAAAAGGACGGTGGAAAGTCTGCTGGCGGAATATGACTCGGTAAAAGAGTTCATGAAAAACGGCGGAATTACCTGCACGGGCGGCGAACCTTTGGTTCAGATAGACTTTGTGACGGAGCTTTTTGAAAAGGCTAAGGAAAAGGGGATACACACTTGTCTTGACAGCTCGGGCATCACTTTTACTCCTGACAACACGGAAAAGTTTGAAAGGCTTTGCAAATGCACTGACCTTGTTATGCTGGATATCAAGCACATTGACCGTGAGGAACACAAAAAGCTTACGGGGCATTACAATGACAACATTCTTGCCTTTGCAAAATTTCTGTCGGCGCATGGTGTGCCTATTTGGATAAGGCACGTTGTTGTTCCGGGTATCACGGACAAAGAGGAATATCTTTTCAGGCTGGGCGAATTTATCTCACAGCTAAAGACGCTGAAAGCGCTTGACGTTCTGCCTTACCACACTATGGGTAAGGTGAAGTACGAGCAACTTGGTTTGGATTATCCGTTGGGCGACACGCCGCCTCTTGACAAGGAGGACGCTGTTAAGGCGAGAAATGTTATCATGAGTGGGCTTAAATCGGCGCTGAAAAAGAGAAATGACCAATCAAAAAAGTAAATGGCTATTTGCACTTTTCATATGACTTACAATGAAAAAAAGATCCTGACTTGAAAATGAAGTCGGGATCTTTTTTTTACTTATAATATTACTTATAATAGTTGTATTCGCTGCCTGCGACAGAGATCGGTATCTGCATTGTGCTGACGTTGGAGTTATTTTTGATGTAGGTCATAAGTTCGTCAAGTTTTGAATCGTCCGAAAGGTCGATGCGAAGGGCTTCAACGCCTGAGGCTGACGGTGGAGAGATATATTTAACAGCGGTAATGTTATAGTCATCTTTGTGGTCGTCTAGATATGTGCGGAGCGTTTCTACTGTTCCATTAACTCTGATACCACCGCCGACATTTATTTCAACTGCTGAAAAATCAACGTTGCATTCTGTTAGGAGTTCTTTCAATTCGTCAACATTGTGTTCATAGCAGACGTAAATTTCCACTTTATCTGCTATTACAGACGATGATGAAAAGCCAAAATCATAACCTGAGACGCTAAGATCATAGACAAGCTCTTGTATCTTTGTTGGGTCTGAGATCTTTGTATCACTAACGGGGAGACTTTCATTGGGTTCGTCTTTTGGAGTGTGGACATCTGCAAGATTTTCATTAAGATTTTTGGCTTCGAGATAGGACTTAATGCGCAGGACGCTGTCATAGTCAGGAACTGTGACGTCAAGATATGAGTTACAGTCCTCAATAGCTACTATGTCAAAGTCGGTCTGCTTTTCGGTCAGGATATTTTTTATCTCGTCAAGGGTTGTGTTTTCGTTTGTATCGGTAGAGACATCAGAAATGTTTTGAGATGCCCTGGGTGTTTTGCTAGATGTGGTAGGTTCAGAATCATCAAGACTTCCGCATGATGAAAGCGTTAATGTAGTTAAGAAAATAGAAATCAAACCTATTGCTATCCTTTTAGTATACATATCGTTACTCCTCGTATAATAAATTTAAGGGTAATTTAAAGAGAACCCCTATAAAAACTC
>CALEJX010000304.1 GCA_937898375.1 uncultured Ruminococcus sp. | reverse complement strand
CCATATCCCTCATAATGATAGTCAAGACCTATCTCGCCCACAGCAACAAGCTTGTGAGTGGAGCAGGCTTTCAAATAAAGCTCGTCAAGGACCTGCATATAATTTTCAGGGAGAGTATCCATGCACTCAGGGTGAAAGCCCACAGAGGTATAGAATTTCTCATATTTCTTCGCAGTTTCGATTCCGAACAAAGACGATTTTTCGTCCGTTGCGGCGTGGCAGACCTTGTCTACAGGAGAGTCAGGGTCGCAAAGCAGCCTGTCAAGGACTTCATATCTGTCCTCATCGAAAGCGTGATCGTCATAGTGACAATGTGAGTCAAATATATTTTTTATGGCAAGGACGTCCTTTCGTAAAAATATACAAACATATTATAGCACAACTCGCCAATTTTGTAAAGCTTTTTATAACTTTTTATTGTAAAAAACGGGCGAACAAACTGTCCGCCCGAAAAGATATCAAATTTATCAGAAGGCTATCTTCTTTTCAATGTAATCTACCAGATCAGCTATCTTGATACGCTCCTGCTCCATTGTATCTCTGTCTCTTACTGTTACACAGCCGTCCTCAACAGAATCAAAGTCATATGTGATGCAGAATGGTGTACCGATCTCGTCCTGACGGCGATATCTCTTACCGATAGAGCCTGCCTCATCGTAATCGATAAAGAAGTGCTTTGAAAGCTCTGAATAAAGTTCGCCTGCCTGCTCGCTGAGTTTCTTTGAAAGAGGAAGAACGCAAGCCTTGAAAGGTGCAAGTGCAGGGTGGAAACGCATAACTGTTCTTACGTCAGGCTTCTCCTCTGTGCCGATGTTCTCCTCGTCGTATGCTTCGCAGACAACTGTCAGGAACAATCTCTCAACGCCAAGTGAAGGCTCGATAACGTATGGAACGTATCTCTCGTTTGTTTCAGGGTCAAAGTAGTCAAGGCTCTTGCCGCTTGTCTTGATGTGCTGATTAAGGTCATAATCAGTTCTGTCAGCAACGCCCCAAAGCTCGCCCCAGCCAAACGGGAAGAGATACTCAAAGTCAGTTGTAGCCTTTGAATAGAAGCAAAGCTCCTCAGGTGAGTGATCTCTCAGACGGAGGTTTTCTTCCTTGATGTTGAGGCTAAGGAGCCAATCCTTGCAGAATCCTCTCCAATAGTTGAACCACTCAAGGTCTGTGCCAGGCTTGCAGAAGAACTCAAGCTCCATTTGCTCGAACTCACGAACACGGAAAATGAAGTTACCTGGAGTGATCTCGTTTCTGAATGACTTACCTACCTGTGCAACGCCAAAAGGTACTTTCTTTCTTGTTGTTCTCTGGATATTTGCAAAGTTTACAAAGATACCCTGTGCAGTTTCAGGACGAAGGTAAAGCTCAGATTTTGAGTCCTCTGTTACACCCTGAAATGTCTTGAACATAAGGTTGAACTGACGGATATCGGTGAAGTTGTGGCTGCCGCAATCTGGGCATGGTATCTGCTTTTCCTTGATGTAATCCATCATCTGCTCGTTTGTCCAGCCTGCAACGTTAGTGCCGTCGAAATCTTCGATAAGGTTGTCGGCTCTGTGACGTGTCTTACAGTCCTTGCAGTCCATAAGAGGGTCAGAGAATCCGCCGATATGACCTGACGCTACCCATGTCTGTGGGTTCATGAGGATAGCGGAGTCAAGACCAACGTTGTACTTATTCTCCTGAATGAACTTCTTTCTCCAAGCGTTCTTGATGTTTGTTTTCAGCTCAACACCGAGCGGACCGTAGTCCCATGTGTTAGCAAGACCGCCGTAGATCTCACTGCCTGGGTATACAAAGCCTCTGTTTTTACAGAGAGCCACGATCTTATCCATGGTTTTTTCAGAATTATTCATGAAACATTCTCCTTATATAAAAATATAATACTACCATTATATTTTATAGCAAAATGCCGCAAATGTCAAGGCGTTTCGGTGATTTATTACTTTGTATAGTTATATGGCTTTTTATCATTGCAAAAAATCGTATCTTGTGTTATAATAAAATAGTATAGTTGTGACTATTTATATATTGGGAGAATTTTACTTGATGAACAGCTTTTTTATCGGAAACGTTGAAATAGAAAAGACCGCAGCCCTAGCACCAATGGCGTCTGTGGCAGATAAATCCTATCGTCTTATGTGCAAAGAATACGGTGCGTCATATCTTGTGAGCGAGATGATATCCTCGAAGGGTCTGTGCTTTGGCGACAAAAAGACGGCACGCCTTTGCGAGATAGAGAGCGAGGAACGTCCCTATGCTTTGCAGCTTTTCGGGGAAGATCCTTATTATATGGGAAAGGCGGCTTATAAGCTAAACGAATATTCCCCTGATATCATTGATATAAATATGGGCTGCCCTGTGCCAAAAATAGTTGGCAACGGAAGCGGCTCTGCACTTATGAAGCTTCCTGACACTGCGGCGGAGATATGCAGAGAGGTGGTAAAAAACGCAGACTGCCCTGTTACAGTGAAATTCCGTGCAGGCTGGGACGAAAACAGCATAAATGCAGTGGAGTTTGCAAAGCTTATGGAGCAGGCAGGGGCAAGCGCCGTGACTTGTCACGGCAGAACAAGAACGCAGTTTTATTCAGGTAAAGCCGACTGGGATATAATAAAACAGGTAAAAACCGCCGTTAAGATACCTGTTATAGGCAACGGCGACGTTGTTGACGGAGCAAGCGCAAAGGCAATGTATGAGCAGACAGGCTGTGACCTTGTTATGATAGGCAGAGGAAGCTATGGCAGACCTTGGGTATTCCGTGAGGTGAAGCATTATCTTGAAACAGGTGAAAAGCTTCCTGAGATAAGCATAGAAGAAAAAATGGCGGTGATGAAAAAACACTGCGAGCTTATATGCAAATACAAGGGCGAACGTCAGGGCATGAAAGAAGCCAGAAAAAACTGTGCATGGTATGTGAAAGGGCTGAAAGGCTCTGCAAAGCTAAGAGCGCAGTGCGGTGGGCTTAATACCCTCTCTGACCTTTATGAAATGATAGACCGCATACTTGCAAACGAGTTAGGAGAATAAAAATGGGAATTTTATCCGTAGTAGGAACGCCGATAGGCAACCTTGGAGATATGACATACCGTGCAGTTGAGACCCTAGAAAAGGCTGATTTTATCTGCGCCGAGGACACAAGAGTTACCGCAAAGCTTCTCAATTATTTTGACATAAAAACGCCCCTTGTGAGCTATCACGAACACAATGCAAAGCAGGTGGGCGAGAGCATTTTAAACAGGATAATGGCAGGCGAGAATGCCGCTATCGTCACAGACGCTGGTATGCCCTGCATTTCAGACCCTGGAGAACTTCTTGTAAAGCTGTGCGCTGAAAACGGCGTGAAAGTGGAGGTAGTCCCAGGTCCGTCGGCGGTGGTATCAGCGCTTGCCATAAGCGGACTTGATACCGCAAGATTTCAGTTTGAGGGCTTTTTGTCCACCACAAAGAAGCAAAGGTTAAATCACCTTGCCTCGGTGAAAAACTGCACTAATACGCTGATTTTCTATGAAGCACCCCACAAGCTTATTTACACTCTGAAAGATATGCTTGAATATTTCGGCGACAGAAAAATATCTCTTTGCAGGGAGCTAACAAAGATACACGAAGAAGTTTTCCGCACCACCCTTTCGCAGGCTGTGGAGTATTACGAAGCCAACAAGCCAAAGGGCGAATTTGTGCTTGTGATAGAGGGTGCGAAAGAGGACGAGCTTTGTCCTGCGGAGAATATCGAGGAAGCGCTGGAGCAAGTAAAAGCCCTTGTGGAAAAGGGTATGCGTGGCGCTGACGCCTGCCGTGAGATAGCAAAGGCGACGGGGTTTTCTAAGGGGGAGCTGTACGGACGCTTGTTCAAATGAGGGCAGGGGCGTGCCCCTGCACCAATTTCGCATAGTCTGAACTACGGGCGACTTTATGTTGTAGCCCGAGGATAGGTTCGCTAAGGAAATAACGATTGCATTGAGCTCTTAACAAAGCGAAAATAGAATTAAGTAGGGGCGAACATTGTTCGCCCGTTTGACAACGTATATTTAATGATTTAGATAGATTTTTTTGAGGTGATTTTATGAGCATAAAAGAATACATAGGCGGACAGTTTGCCGACCCAGAGGGATTGGGCGGTATAGCCTGCGCAAAATTCATGAACTTTTTTAATGCCGAGCATTACAGAGCGGTAAAAAAATACGTCTGCAAGCTTGACGGCGCAAGGATTTTGGATATCGGCTTCGGCAACGGCGTGACTATCAAAAAGCTCAGCAAGAGCATAAACGCCAAGTTCTATGGCGTTGACATTTCTGCGGATATGGTGGAAAAAGCCAAGCGTGAAAACCGTGACGGAGTGAACACCAACAAGGTCATTTTGCAGCAGGGAAAAGCCGAGGAGCTTCCTTACAATGACGATTTCTTTGATACTGTTTACACTGTGAACACCATTTATTTCTGGGAGGACACCGCAAAAGTTCTTGACGAGGTAAGACGTGTTCTCAAAGACGGCGGCAATTTTATCTGCACTTTCTATACAAAGGGCTACCTTGATAAGCTTCCATACTGCGATACAGGCTTTGACAAGTTCACCCCTCAGCAGGTGCGCTCAATGGCTAGAGAGCGTGGCTTCCATGATGTAAAAGTCAAGATTTTGAGCGACTGCAAGGCATATTGCCTTGTTGGCACGAAAATAGAGGGCGAATAAGGTGGCAGATGTGACCATTGTGCCCCTTTCAGAGGAAAACGTACAGCTATTTGCACAAACTGCGGCGAAAATTTTGTCCGAAGCATGGAGTTTTGAAACCTACAGAAAACAGCTTTCAAACCCTGACGACTATTCGTTTCTTGCCCTCTGCAATGGCGAAGCCGCAGGCTTTATAAGCGTGTGGTGCGTCTGCGGAGAAGCTGAGATAAATAATATCGGCGTGTTGGAAAAATTCCGCAGAATGGGCATTGCAAAAGACCTTTTTGACAGTGCATACAATGCCGCAAAGGCTGAAAAATGGTATCTTGAAGTGCGAGAATCAAACCTTGGGGCTATAAAATTTTATGAAAAGCTGGGCTTTGAGAGGGTAGGCATGAGAAAAAATTTCTATACCGCCCCCACGGAAAACGCCGTTTTGATGGCACTGTAAAAAAGTCCTGACCTTGCGTATCATATGTAGGGGCGAACAGCCCGTGGGTCACAACTTCTTGATAGACAGTTAAAAATGGAGAAATAAATGACATATAACGATTTTACATTTGAGTCCTTGGGCGAGGGCATTGAGATATGTATATCTGACGAACACCGCTTTGGCACTGACGCCTTTCTGCTTGCGGACTTTTCCGCAGGACGGCACAAGGATATCTGCGCAGACCTTTGCACAGGAAGCGGCATAATAGCGCTCCTTCTGTACAAATTTTACAAACCACAGAAGATATACGCCGTTGAGATACAGGAAAAGGCTCACGAGCAGCTTGAAATATCTCTTGAAAGGTCGAAAATAGACATTATCCAGCCTGTTTTGGGTGACTTGAATGATTGGCGAAGCGAAAAAGAGCTTGACCTTATCACCTGCAATCCGCCCTACAAGATAAACAACACAGGTGCGAAAAATGACAGCGAAGCGGTTTCTATCGCACGCCATGAAATGCTCTGCACCATTGACGACGTGTGCAGCTGTGCAAGGAAAAATCTGAAATTCGGCGGCAGGCTTTGCATATGCAACCGCCCCGAGCGCCTATGCGATATAATGACGGCAATGAGAGCCAACGGCATCGAGCCGAAGCGTATGCGGACAGTTCATAAAAACCCTGAGTGTCCCCCATGGCTAATTCTCGTTGAGGGAAAAAAGGGCGGAAAGCCTTTTGTGCAGATAGAAAAACCTTTGTATGTGCGCTCTGCGGACGGCGGAAATTCGGCTGAAATGAAGAGGATATACGGGTTGGAGTGAGGAATTAAGGTATCGCCTGCGGCGATGATTTTTTCTCGTAGGGGCGACGTTTGGTCGCCTCAGTCTGTAGCAAAAGTGTCAAATCAACAGGCGAACGCTGTTCGCCCCTACATACAAACGGCGTATTTACGCAAATTGTAGGGAATCGGCTCAATTTCTGTTTCACAGAAATGCGACGTCCCGCTTGCTCCAATTTGTCTGCTTATTAAATGTGTATGATATGCTTATATTTACGAAATAAAAAGAGGGTAATAAAATGAAGATTTTAGGAATAGAAAGCTCCTGCGACGAAACAGCCTGCTCTGTTGTTGAGGACGGAAAAACGGTGCTTTCAAATATAGTTGCAAGTCAGATAGACGAACACAGGCTTTATGGCGGAGTTGTGCCTGAGATAGCTTCACGCCGCCATGCTGAGAACATAACATGGGTAACAAAAGCCGCTCTTGAAGAAGCAAACTGCACAATGGATGATATCGACGCTGTCGCAGTGACCTATGCACCGGGGCTTATCGGCGCACTTCTTGTGGGTGTTAGCTTTGCAAAAGGTCTTGCAATGAGCGCAGGCAAGCCCCTTGTGCCTGTTCACCATATCGCAGGTCACATTGCCGCAAACTATATTTCCCACCCTGAGCTTAAACCGCCTTATCTCTGTCTGGTCGTGTCAGGAGGCCATTCACATATTGTAGAGGTACTTGATTATTCGAGATATCATGTTATCGGCAGAACAAGAGATGACGCCGCAGGCGAGTGCTTTGACAAGGTAGCGAGAACATTGGGCTTTGAGTACCCTGGCGGAAAGTTTATTGACAACGCCGCAAAGTCAGGCGACCCTAATGCCTATAAGCTCCCTCACCCAAAGGTACAAGGCAGTGAATATGATTTCTCTTTCAGCGGACTAAAGACCGCCGTTATAAACCTTGTGCATAATGCCGCACAAAAGGGTGAAACTGTCAACGTGAACGATATGGCGGCGTCATTTCAGAACACCATATCCGACATTCTTGTAGACAAAGCAATGCTTGCCGCAAAAGATCTTGGGTATACTACCATAGGGCTTGCAGGCGGCGTTTCGGCAAACTCAGGGGTAAGAGAGAAATTGCAGAAAGCCTGCGACAAGCGTGGCTATAAGCTTTATATGCCTGAGTTCAAATACTGCGGCGATAACGGCGCAATGATAGCCTGTCAGGGATATTTTGATTATCTCGCAGGCAGGCGTGCAGACGAGAGCCTTAACGGCATTGCAACGCTGTCGCTGGATAAGATTTCGGAATAAATTTTATGGATAAACCTGTAAGAAAACAAATACGGCTGGATAATTATGATTATTCTGGAAATGGATATTATTTTATAACGATATGTGCTAAGAATTATGCTATGATGTTTTGGAAACCTCTCCCTGATGTAGGGGCGACCTTAGGTCGCCCGTTGTCGGAGTATCGACGTCTGGAGCAAACTTTGGTCGGTAATTTTAAAAATGCGATGACAGATATCGGTGTGATTATTGATAAAGAAATTAATAATATCCATAACTGTTATGATAATTGCGTTTTCATTGATAGATATGTTATAATGCCAAATCACATTCACCTTATAATTCATTTAACAGGCGGTCCATGCGGTGAGGGCGGGCGACCTAAGGTCGCCCCTACAATTTCAAGAGTCATTCAACAATTTAAGGGTGCGGTAACAAAAAAAGATAGGTTTTCAGTTGTGGCAAAAGTCATATTATGACCATATCATCAGAAACGAAAAAGAATATATAGCAATTTCAAAATACATACATAATAACCCTATAAAGTGGGATATTGACGAGTATAATCCAAAAAATGAGAATAGTAAAGCAGAGGTGCGTGGAATAAAATGAAACTACTAGCCATAGACGGAAACAGCATAATGAACAGGGCTTTTTATGGAATAAAGCTTCTGTCAAATTCAAAGGGGCAGTTCACGAACGCCCTTACGGGGTTTATGAATATTTACCTCAAGGAGATAGGCGAGGTAAAGCCTGACTGCGTGGCAGTGGCTTTCGACCTTAAAGCCCCTACGTTCAGACACAAGGCGAACGCCGCATACAAAGCCAACCGAAAGGGTATGCCGGAGGAGCTTGCTCAGCAAATGCCTGTTATAAAAGAGCTCTTGGGCGACCTTGGCATAAAGATAGTACAGTGCGAGGGCTATGAAGCTGACGATATTCTCGGCACGCTTTCAAAAGCCGCCGCAGATTCAGGCAATGAGTGCTATATCCTCACAGGAGACAGGGACAGCTTTCAGCTCGTTTCCGACCATGTGACAGTGCGCCTTGCCACCACAAAGGAAACAAAAATTTATACCCCCGACAGGATAATGGAAGAATACGGCGTTACCCCTCGTCAAATGATAGAGGTAAAGGCTCTTATGGGCGATACCTCAGACAACATCTCAGGCGTAAAAGGCATTGGCGAAAAAACCGCCCTTTCCCTTATCAAGCAGGAGGGCGACGTCAAGACCCTTTATGAACACCTCGCAGATATCAAGCTTACTCCGTCTGTGCGCACAAAGCTTGAAAATGGTCATCAGGACGCTATAGACAGCCGCTTCCTTGCGGAAATATGCCTTGAAGCTCCTGTTGAGAAAGCTACCGAGTTTTATAAGCTGGGTGAGGTGGATACCGAGAAAACAAAGGATCTCCTTGCAGACCTTGAAATGATGAGACTTATAGACAGATTGGGTCTTAGCGGAAAAACTGTGGAAAACTCTGACATCGCAGTGCAGGAAAGCAAGTTAAAGCTTTCCGACCTGCCTAAGTTTGAGGTAAAAACCCTTGATGAAAGCGTTATATCTACACTCAGTAAAGACAAAACAGCATATTTTATCTTTGCCGGCAATAAGCTCTCTATCCTCTGTGATGACGTTATCTATACTACCGAGGACAATGCCCTTATAACAGCTTTCATGGGAACAGCCTGCGAAAAAATAACCTTTGAGGGCAAAACTGCCCATAAGTTTGCGTTTTCAAATGGCACTCACCTTGAAAATCTCACATTCTGTTGCGACCTTGCAGGATATCTTCTCAACTCACAATCAAGCGAGTATACGGCGGAAAATCTCTGCCTTTCATATAAGTGCCTTTACCGCTCTGATATGGGCGAATATGCAGACCTTTCAAGCCTGCCTGCCCTTAGCGAAAATCTGAAAAAACAGCTTGAAATGACAGAGATGACAAAGCTTTTTGACGATATCGAAATGCCACTTTGCGAGGTGCTTGCTTCAATGGAGTTTTACGGCGTAAAGGCTGACGCAGAGGGCATAAAGGCTTTCGGCGAGGATCTGAAAATAAAGATAGACCAGCTGACTTCGCAGATATATATGTATGCAGGCAAAGAGTTCAATATCGCTTCTACAAAACAGCTTGGCGAGGTGCTTTTCGAGGACTTGGGTCTGCCTGCAAAGAAGAAAACAAAGTCGGGCTATTCCACCAATGCGGACGTTCTTGAAAGCCTTATGGACAAGCACCCTATAGTGCCGCTTATCATTGAATACCGCACACTCACAAAGCTCAATTCCACCTATGTTGACGGACTTTTGAAGCTTATCCGCCCCGACGGCAGAGTTCATTCTGTTTTCAAGCAGACCGAAACACGCACAGGCAGGATATCCTCCACTGAGCCTAATATGCAGAATATCCCTGTAAGAAAAGAGATAGGCAGGAATATGCGTAAATTCTTTGTTGCCGAGGACGGCTATACTCTCCTTGACGCCGACTACAGCCAGATCGAGCTTAGAGTGCTTGCTTCCGTGTGCGGCGACAAGAATATGCAGGAAGCTTTCTCAGAGGGAAAAGATATCCACACATCAACTGCGGCGCAGGTATTTGATATCCCCGAGGATTTTGTCACCCCTGAAATGAGAAGTGCGGCAAAGGCAGTAAACTTTGGTATAATCTACGGCATAGGCGCATTTTCCCTGTCGAAAGATATCGGCGTAACTGTTGCGGAAGCGAAGAGATACATCAAGAATTATCTTGACAACTTCCCGAAAGTATCCGAATTTATGGATAAGACAGTTGAGGACGGCATTAAAAACGGCTATGTCACCACCCTTTTCGGCAGAAGAAGATATATCCCTGAGCTTTCTGCTTCAAACAAGGTTTTGCAGGCTTTCGGAAAGAGAGCGGCAATGAACGCACCTATCCAAGGTGCGGCGGCTGATATCATAAAGATAGCAATGGTAAGAGTATACAAAAAACTCAGAGAAGAAAAGCTTGACGCAAGGCTTATTTTGCAGGTGCATGACGAACTTATTATCGAAGCGGCTGAAAAAGATAAAGACAGAGCTGAAAAAATACTCAAAGAGGAAATGGAGAACGCTGTTAAGCTTGCCGTGCCAATGACAGTGGACGTAAACAGCGGCAGAAGCTGGTATGAAGCGAAAGACTGATCTTTTAGTGAGAAGTTAGGAGTGAGGAGTGAGAAATTAAGGTATCGCCTGCGGCGATGATCTTGATTTCTATATGTAGGGGCGACCTTTGGTCGCCTGCTCACTCACAATGGCACTTTTGGCATTTGTAGGGGCGAACAGCGTTCGCCCGTCTTTGCTTACTGTCATTGCCGATATCTTTATTTTGTTATTGTTGACGAATTTTTTGACGGCTGTCGCAATAATACTTGACTTTTGTGAAATTTGTGGTATAATTCTCTATGTAAAATGTATGTAAGAAAGATAGATAAAAAGTAGAATAATAGGAATTTGAAAAAATGAAAAGGGGCTGGGAAAATGAAGAAATTGCTTTTTGTGTTCAATCCCCATGCTGGCAAGGGACAGATAAAAGATAATCTTTGCGACATTGTGGATATTTTTACAAAGGG
>CALEJX010000303.1 GCA_937898375.1 uncultured Ruminococcus sp. | reverse complement strand
CAACGTCAAAGCCAAACGCCTTGAATGTGCCCTGTCTATCAATAGCTTCCATGGCCTCGGCTCTTGCATTGCGCCACGCTGTTTCAGGTATCTGTGACCACTGCTCTGCCGCAAAATTTCTCCTCAGACCAGGTGCAACTTTCAGTGCTTTGTATGCTGACTCAATAAGAAATGTACCTGAACCGCACATAGGATCGACCACAACTGAGTCCGCACGAACTCTTGCAAGGTCAACAATGCCTGCCGCAAGCGTCTCCTTGATAGGTGCGTCATTGGAATTTCTTCTGTAGCCACGTTTGTGAAGTCCCACACCTGATGTATCAAGATAGATAGTCGCAATATCCTTGTGGATAGCAAACTGTATCTGATGTTTAGCCGCAGTTTCCTCAAAAAAGCTTATACCATATGCCCTCTCAAGCCTTTTTACGCAAGCTTTTTTGATTATCTTCTGACAATCAGGGATAGAATGAAGCTTTGAATTAAGTGCATGACCCCTTACAG
This sequence comes from uncultured Ruminococcus sp., assembly GCA_937898375.1. Classification (GTDB taxonomy): domain Bacteria; phylum Bacillota; class Clostridia; order Oscillospirales; family Ruminococcaceae; genus Hominimerdicola. Next base: position 576 of record CALEJX010000303.1, on the reverse strand, counting down.
GAAAAGCGTCATCCCTGCCGATAAAGTCCTCCAACGGAAGCTTCATAACACCGTCAAAAAGCTGTTCAAAGCTTTCAGCCCTAAAGCTTCCAAGCTCAATAAGTACACGCTCTCCTGTGGCTATCCAAAGATTTGCCTTTGCAAGCACGTCAAAACCGCCGTCAAAGCTTATCTTTCCGTCAGTTGTGGTAAGATTTTCACCGCCTATCTTTTTTATCTCATATGCAAGCACGCTTTCAAGCCCAAAATGGCATGGAACGCACATTCGCAGTTTATTTTCCATAATGATTTCCTTTCAAAAAAGCCTCCATAGAGTTATGGAGGCTTTAATTTTAATGATTTCCGCTGCAATACTCAGGCTCGTTGGACTTTTTGTAATATCCTGTTGCCGTGCTGTAGCATGAATTTGACGCAAGCTTACCTGTCTTTGTGCAGTAGGTAAGCTTTTCAACTGTATCAGGCATTTTGAAAGTTTTGTCAAATGACTTATGCTTCTCGTTCTCAGCAATATCACCAAAAACGTTCTTCCAAATTGCGCCGATATTCTGATACTCGTTCGTAGGGATAGTGGCAGGG
>CALEJX010000302.1 GCA_937898375.1 uncultured Ruminococcus sp. | reverse complement strand
GATCATGCTAAGGCAGCTAAAGTTCCTATTATTGTTTTTGTAAACAAAATGGACTTGGACGGCGCTGATAAAACTTTTGTTATGAACAGCCTTGAGGGTCGCCTTGGCACAGGCTTTGTGGACTTTTGCCGTATGAAGTCCGAAGTCGCAGAGGATTGCGCCGTTTTTGATGAGAATATCATGAATGAGTTTCTTGAAACAGGCTCGTTTTCTGACGAACTGCTGTCGGCGGCTGTGGCTCAACGTAAGATATTCCCATGCTTTTTCGGCTCAGCCTTAAAGTCACAGGGCGTAGAAAAATTCATGAACGCCCTTGCAGACCTAGCGCCGTGTGTAAATGACAGCGGTACATTTGGTGCGAAAGTGTATAAGATATCAGAAGACGGCGGCTCACGTCTGACTTTTATGAAGATAACAGGCGGCTGCCTTAATGTGCGTGACCTTGTAGATTACACATCGGCTGATGGTGAAAACTTCTCAGAAAAAGTCAGCAGGATAAGAATATATTCAGGCGCAAAACACCGCAATGCGGATACTGCCGAAACAGGCGTTGTCTGTGCCGTTGAGGGTCTGACCAAAACATATGCAGGTCAGGGGCTTGGTTGTGAGCAGGATTCAGCAAAGCCAATGCTGGAGCCTGTTCTTACCTATCGTGTCGAGCCTGTGGGTGATATGGATATGCACACTCTGCTGTCATATTTCCGTGTCCTTGAAAACGAAGACCCACAGCTTCACGTCGATTGGAATGAACAGCTTGGCGAGATTCATGTCAGCATAATGGGTGAGGTGCAGCTTGAAATACTAAAAAACATCTTCAAGCGGCGGTTTGATATTGATATAGATTTTGGCGAGGGAAGCATTGCATACAAAGAGACCATTGCGGAAACGGTTTACGGCTATGGCCATTATGAACCTCTTAGGCATTATGCAGAGGTGCATTTGAGGCTTGAGCCGCTGGAGCGTGGAAAAGGTCTGTCCTTTGCCACAGAATGTTGTGAAGATACGCTGGATAAAAACTGGCAAAGACTTATTCTTACTCATTTGCAGGAGAAAAAATATCTTGGCGTCCTCACAGGCTCGCCTATCACGGATATGAAAATAACGCTTATTTCGGGCAGGGCGCATCTTAAACACACTGAGGGCGGCGACTTCCGTCAGGCAACATATCGTGCTGTCAGACAGGGGCTTAGAAATGCAAAGTCTGTTTTGCTTGAGCCTTATTACAGTTTCACTCTTGAAGTGCCGCAGCAGAATGTGGTACGTGCCATAACAGATATCCAAAACATGGGCGGAACTTTCTCGCCGCCGGAAGTGATAGGCGAATTTTCTGTCCTAAAGGGAAGCGCACCAGTGTCGGAAATGCGTGGTTATCAGCCGCAGGTCATCAGCTACACCAAAGGTCTTGGCAAGCTGATATGTACTTCTGACGGCTATCGTGAGTGTCACAATACAGAAGCTGTGCTTGCGGAATATGGCTATGATCCTGACAGCGACCTTGAAAACACGGCTGACTCGGTTTTCTGTACTCACGGAGCAGGCTACAATGTCAAATGGAATGAAGTGCCTGATAAGCTCCATATACCGCCCGAGGATAGGCGCAGGAGGATTTCTCAACCGCAGACATATGCTCGTGCAGAAGATTTTGTAAGACGTGCGGCAAGCGACAAGGAGCTTATGGAGATATTTGAGCGCACATATGGAAAGATAGACCGTGATAAACGCTATGCAATGCGCAGACCTGAAAAGTCTGTGAAATCGGCTTCAAAGCCTAAGCAGATATATTCAGGCGTGGAATACCTCCTCGTGGACGGCTATAATATAATTTTCTCTTGGGACGAGCTGAAAAAGGCTGCCGCCGAGAGCCTTGATCTTGCACGAAGTATGCTTGTGAACAGGCTTTGCAACTATCAGGGATACAAGCAGTGTGAGCTGATACTTGTATTTGACGCATATAAGGTCAAAGAACAGGAACGAGTGGTGGAAAATTACCACAATATCAGTATAGTTTACACCAAAGAAGCTGAAACGGCAGACACTTATATCGAACGCACAGCACACAAGCTCAGCCGTGAGCATAAGGTGCGAGTTGCCACATCTGACGGCATGGAGCAGGTCATAATCATGGGCAGTGGTGCCTTTAGAATGTCAGCGCAGGAGCTTCACGAGGACGTTATCCGTGTGGAAAAAGAGATAAGAGAATATATCGCCAATATGAAATAAAAATATCCGATTTTCTGTTAGCTTTCAGAAAATCGGATATTTTGTTACTTTTTCTTCTTTCTAGGATTTATCTTTATCTCAGGGATAGCTAAGTTGTCAAAGACCACACCTGTCTCATCATCGTTTTCAGTTTCGTCATTTTCTGTCTTGACATCTTCAACGTGAACTTCTGGAAAAGCAAGGTTATCTGTGTAACAGTCAAGATGTTTGTTCTTTTTGTCCATATTCTTTCTCCTCCGTTAATTAATAAAGTTGATAAATCCTGTTATGACAAGGCTGTTTATAAAATCGGCAAACATACTTCCAACGATAGGGACGAGCATATATGCCTTTATTGATGGGGCGAATTTTGCGGTAACAGCCTGCATATTAGCCATAGCATTAGGTGTTGCACCCATTCCGAAACCGCAAGTTCCTGCCGCAAGCACAGCTGCGTCATAATTTCTGCCCATGACATTGTATACGATAAAGTATGAGAACATTGCCATAAGAAGCACCTGAGCCACAAGCAGGATTATCATAGGCAGTGCAAGTTCGGCAAGCTGCCAGAGCTTCAGGGTTATCATGGCTATTCCAAGAAACAGCGAAAGGCATATGCCGCCGATATCGTTTATCTCACCCATGTGTATGTGAATCTTTCCGCTATATTCGCCAATGTTTCTCATAAATGCCGCAACAATCATCGAGCCGATATATACTGGGAAAGTCATGCCTGTATATGAAAGCGCCCATGATACAAGCGTTCCTATGCCCATTGCTATTGCAAGCTGATAAGCTGCAGGAGCGTACATGCTCACAGAACGGTGGTGCTTCTGCTCGTCCTCAACAAGAATGGAATCGTCTTCTGGTACAACAGTTTTCAGCAGATCGTGTTTGATTATAAGCTTTCTGCCGATAGGACCGCCCATTACAGAGCCGATAATAAGCCCGAATGTCGCCGCCGCAGTGCAAAGGCTTGTCGCACCTTGCAGACCAAGATCCTCAAGCACAGTGCCGAAAGCTCCTGATGTTCCGTGACCGCCTACCATAGGGATAGAGCCTGTACACATACCCACAAGAGAACTTACTCCCAACAGTTTTGAAAGCCCGACCGCAAGAGCATTTTGCGCAAATATCAGCACAATCAGACATAACAAAAACGCAATAAGGCTTTTGCCGCCTGCTTTTAGTACCTTGATGTTTGCCTGAAAGCCAACAGATGTGAAGAACATTACCATGCACACAGTTTTGAGCGTTTCGTCAAACTGAAATTCAACTATGCCTGCAACGTGAATAATACATGATACAACTGCAAAAATAACTCCTCCGATAACAGGGGCGGGTATGCAGAAAGTTTCCAGAAATTTGACTTTCTTTTTGAGAAAACCGCCTAAATACAAAACTCCGACAGCAACGGCAAGAGTCTGATACATATCAACATTTATCGTTTTCAAATTCAGTCCTCCTCTTTTACAGCCGTTCCAACGCTGTCATAATACTCAGCCGCACCCTTATGAAAACCGCATGGGATATTTTCCGTAGCAAATTTCACGTCGCCGTTTGCAAGGGAGACCTTTTTCTTTATCTCATCATTTTCTTCAAAAAGCATTTTTGTTATGCTTTTTACAGCGTCGCTGTCGATCTTTTTGCTTGCCACAAGCACTGCCTTTACGCCAACAGTCTTAACGTCCTCGTCAATACCCTTATAAGTGCCTGCCTTTATTACAGTTTCATAATAGCCGTCATAAAGATTTGTCATATACGAGATCGTTCTGTCATCAAGAGGCAGTATTCTTATATCTATATCCTCAGAAAGCTGTGTTATAACATCGCACGGCGCACCGAGTACCACGAAAAATGCGTCAATAGAGCCGTTTTGCAACGCTTCTGCCGACTTCTGATAGTCCATGTTGCATACATCTATCATGTCATAGTCAAGGCTCACGGAGTTTAAAATGTACTCAGCATTTTTCGCAACGCCTGAATCTTCCTCGCCCACTGAAACCTTTTTGCCCTTAAGATCAGCAGGTGTATTGATATCCGAGTCAGCCGCAACGATTATCTGAAAAGACTCCATGTAAAGCGCCGCAACCGCACGAGCGTTTTCAATTTTGTTTTCTTTGAAATCGCCAGTGCCGTTCACAGCCTCCGATAGAACGTCACTCTGAACTATTCCCATGTCGATAAAACCGTCTTTTAAAAGCCGCATATTTGCCTGAGAGCCTGCCGTTCTAGTATTTGTGATATTTCCATCAATATCGCTGAAAACATTTGCAAAATTGTAATAAATTCCGCCCTCGTTGCCCGAGCCAAGTTTTATCTCAGAACTTTTTGAACAAGAGCAGAGCATAGTTAGCA
>CALEJX010000301.1 GCA_937898375.1 uncultured Ruminococcus sp. | reverse complement strand
GTTATAATTAAAATAATGTCATGGTAATATTTATTGTGTCTTAACGGGAATGAATGGAATATAGTATAGATATTACCTTAGAAACGAGGAACGGAGGCTTGTAATGAAAAAGCAAATTGATTACGGCAGCTATGCGTCCTATAAGGAAACAGTAAAGGGTCTTACCGAGAACCTGAAATCGCTGCTTGGATTGAGCGAGGAGATCGCTCTTGTCAATACTGCGGAATCTATTCGGGAAACATTGGAGAAAACTGCCGAGGAGCATTTTGAGGTCGCTATAGTGGGCGAGTTCAAGAGAGGTAAAAGTACCCTTATCAACGCAATGCTGGGTCAGGAGGTACTCCCTGCTGACGTGCTGCCTGCAACGGCTACCCTTAACAGAGTTACTTATAGCGAAGAGCCGTATGTGCAGGTGGAATACAAAAACGGCAAAAGTGAAAAGGTGGATATAAACAAGCTGGAGGACTATGTAACAAAGCTTACGGCAGAGTCGGAGGAAAGAGCCGAAACTGTCAAGGAAGCCACTGTTTATTATGATACCGAGTTCTGTAAGAACAACGTTGATATCATAGACACTCCGGGTCTTAACGATGACGATCAGATGACTAACGTTACCCTGTCTATCCTGCCGAAAATAGACGCAGCCGTTTTCGTTATCAGCGCAAACTCCCCTTTCTCACAGTTTGAGAAAGAGTTTTTGGAAAAGAAAATGCTTACTTCCGATGTGGGAAGAATTATCTTCGTTGTAAACTGCTTTGGTACTTTCTCACAGGCAGATGAGAACAAGATAGTCGAAACTGTTAGAGGACGTATCGGAAAATACGTTATGGAAAAGGCTAAAAAAGTCATGGGCGAGGATTCCCGTGAGTTTGCGGTCTATAAAAGAAAGATAGGAACTCCGAGAGTTATCGGCGTTTATGCAAAGCAGGCTCTTACCGCCAAAGAAACAGGGGATAAGGAAGCTCTTGAAAAGAGTAACTTTCCTGAGTTTGAAAAGGCTCTTGAAACCATGCTCACAAAGGAGCGTGGCGTTATCGCATTGCAGATACTTGCAAACAAGATAACAAATTCAGGCACAGAGATACTCAGAAGCGTTGTTATGCAGGAAAACGCCCTCATGATGGCAAACGATGAGTTCATGGAAAAGTATGACGACGCTATCAAGGAGATAGGCGAGATAAGAAATAAGAAAAGACAGGAATTTGTCAAGATAAACGACGCCGCAAATCAGGTGTTCAATGACTTGCAGCCTGTCCTTGACAGCTATTGGACAAATATCGAGCAGACAGCTATGGAGGTCATAGACAACTTTCAGATGTCCTCTGACGATTTCAAGAAAGACCAGCTCAAACTCGTTACCGCAAAGCTCACCGAGAAAATAAAGGAGAGCATAGAGGCAAGAGCGCAGATAATCTGCGAGCAGATACAGAACAGCATAAACTTTGCCGTTTCCTGCGAGGCTGAAAGACTTCAGGAATTTGAGGACGAGTTCTTCGAGTCCGTTACAAAGATCCAGCAGATGTTCACTATCTCCGACAGAGTTTCAAAGAACGGCGGCGTAATGGATAAGATAATCGGCGTTGCTATCGGCTCATACGGCGTTGGCGGATTGTTCTTAGGCTTCAGAGAGTCCGGCGTAAAGGGCGCACTTCTCGGCGGAGCAACAGGCTTTGCAGGATTTTACGCTACTTATTATACCGCTATATTCTTTGCAGGCTTCTTCGGTATTACCGCTACCCTGCCTGTGACCCTCTGCCTTATGGCTCTTGCAGGCATAGCAGGTACTTTTACTTCAAACTTTGCCGTTGATAAGATACTTGTTAAAGAAAGAATAGATAAGTATAAGTCAAACTTCAAAACTCAGGTGAGAAAGCAGTTCCACGAAATGAAGCTCAATAATGACTTCACCGAAACTGTCCGCCGTCAGGTATTCTCAGCATTTGAGGGACTGAAGGGCAAGATCGAGAGCGAAACAGAGATAATCCTCCGTGATACTCAGGAAACACTTGATAATCTTAATGATCTTAAAACAGAAAAGAGCAACATTTCTCAGAAAGAAATGGAGCGTCTACATGATATCGCCGAGAGCGCAAGCGCTATAGTTCAGGAAGCATATCAGGTAAGACGTGTGCTTACCGAAGCTATGGAAAGCTGACGGTCAGATAAGGCAAACAAAAAGATAATTTTAAGATCAAGGGAGGACAGGTCATGAGTACAAATACAACGGAAAGGGAAAATCCGCTGCTACAGATTGACACAAGCTTCCGCACATATCTGAACGCTTATACAAGAAGCTATCAGAACCATATAGTTGACGGCGTGCTTGACTATGCTTTCGAGTCCGACTTTGCCGTAAGGCAGAAGATAATGGGACTCGGCGGCTGGGGAAAGCTCGTCAAGGCGGCAGGCTCGCAGGACGTTTCTGCCGAAGCAAAGCACCTGTTTCTTAAGTGCGAGCAGGTAGGACCGCTCAAATATCCTGATATCTATGACATTGTGAAAAAGTGCGCCGAACGCCTTGAACTTGTTGTGCCTATCGTCTTTGTCAGAGGGGATATGGATAAAGCGCAGGTCTACTCTATCGCAAGCGATATCATCGAGCCTTGTATCGTGCTTTCAAAGCAGGTGGTGGAAATGTGCAGCAAGGAGGAGCTTATGTTCCTTATAGGCTGCGAGTGTGGAAGAATACAGAACAATCATTGTGCCTATAATATGGCATTTACATATCTGAATTTCAATAAGTATACCTACAGACCAGTTGAAAGGTCATATAAGCAGACCGTGAACAATCAGCTTTATACGGCTCTTGTGCAGTGGGTGAAGTATGCTGATATAACTGCAAACAGAGCAGGCATTATCTGCCTTGATAAGCCGGGAATGTTCATAAGCGTCATAACAGGGCTTTATAACAAGGGCTATATCGACTTCTATGGCAGACAGCAGAAGAATATGGATACTGACGACCTTATCAAAAAAGCTGAAAGCGTCCATGCAGTTTCTTCAAGAAATCTGAAAACAGAAAATACTATGAGCGAGCTTGAAAAGCTTGTTATCGCAGCTACTGAGTTTCTGTATTGCTCAGTTCTTTATGAGTGGCGTGGCGACGCAGAGGATTCTGACAGACACCTTGTTTCAGGTCAGATATGCGACGTGCGCAGCAGCATTATAATCGGAAACGGAGGCGTGATAGGTGGATAGTGCTAATATCAACACAGCGGAACAGAATATTGCACAGGTGAAAGCCGCTCTTAAAGCCTTTGTGGAAAATGAAAAGATAGCAAAAATGCTCGGCAAGGATTTTGTCAGTGAGATGAACGATTGGGAAGCCCTTATCGAGAAAAAAAGCGAAGAGCCTTTCACTCTCGTTATCCTTGGCGAGTTCAAAAGGGGAAAAAGCACCATTATAAACGCCCTGCTGGGCAAGGAGCTTGCGCCTATAAACGTTACCCCTGAGACTTATACTATAAACGAGATATCTTTCGGTCATACGCAGTATGTTGAAGCTATCCTTGAAAACGGCATGAGAGTGCCGCTGTCGCTGGAGGATATCACAAGAGAAAAGCTTGAACAGAGAATGAAGCTTTTCCCTGCAAAAATAAGCTACGTCCAAATAAAGGACAACGCACCTATACTCAAAGAGATAAGGATAGTAGATACCCCTGGTCTTTCCGACTTGGAGAGCCTTGACAAGCAGGTAATGGATTACATCGTCAATGCCGACGCTATCATGTATGCGGCTTCATGCCTGCTGCCTTTTTCTGAGAGCGAGCAAATATTCCTTGCAAGCCACGTCCAGCCTCAGAGATTTGGTATGCTCTATATCCTTGTGAATATGATAGACGCAATGAATTCTCAGAAGGACGCCGATAAAATACTAAAGCGTGTGAGAAATATCGCTGAGAGGATAGTGCCTAACGCTATCGTCTACGGCATAAGCGGCGCAGACGAGCTGAGCCGAAAGCTTGGCAGAGAAAGACCTTTGGACAAGGGTACAAGAGAGTTTTATGAAACTCAGTTTTTCCAGTTCGAGCTTTCTTTGCAGCGTGATATAATCATGCAGAAAGACGTTATACGTTCAAAGCGTGTTCTTACAATGCTATCACAGATGTGCGACGAAACTGCCGCAAAGCTTAGACTTATAAGCGATATGGCAGAGCTTGACAAGCAGAAGCTTGCCGATAGAGCAAAAGAGTTTGACGAGCAGTGTGAAAAGCTTTCAAAGGCACTTGAAGAGAAAAAGCCTGCTCTGCACCTTTCTATTATCGAAATGCAGCAGGAAGCCGAAGCTTGGATGTATGAGTTCTTTTCAAAGCTTAGAGCAAGCATTTTGGATTGCCGTGGAAAAGACGCAGACGGAAATGACCTTTACAGCTCTGAGGATATAGAAAAGCATTTCTATTCGTTCCTTATGGAAAAGGTTGGCGAAGCATATCGAAATTGTATCGAGAGCCATAGGGATAGGATAGCCGAGATAGTGGAAAGCACAGGCAGAGAGCTTGCCTCCGCCCTTGGCATTGATGACCTTTCAAAGGCGGCGAAAGCTCCGTCAGTTGAAAT
>CALEJX010000300.1 GCA_937898375.1 uncultured Ruminococcus sp. | reverse complement strand
GAACTGTCTGCAAATGATAAAAGAATAAGGTGTTTTAATTATCTTGACCAGAAAAAGAATTACAAAGCTTCGATAAAAAATTCAAAGGGTAAACTTTTTGTGATAGATAATGCAGATATTCTGCTGGACGATAAAATGAGGCAGTATATTGCTTTTGATGCGCAAAACCAATATGTAATAATAGGACGAAATCCCACCGGCTTAATGCTTGAGCTAGATGAGATCTACGAGTTGTCGAGCGAGAATATCAGTGGCAGAACATTATTGTCATTAAAGAAAAGCTTTTAAATGATGAGTTGGAAAAAACAATTTCAAAAAGAATGTTTGATGTTTTAAGTCCAATAACCCGCCCAAACCCCATACGCCAATTTTACGCCAAAATGGCGTAGCTTTTGCGAGAATATATAAACTTTCGTAAAAAAACAAAAACGTCGCAAATCCAGTAAAATCAAGGGTTTGCGAGCTTTTGAAAAGATATAAAAAGGCGGTGTGGGTATTTCCCTACGATGAAGACGTTGGAGTAAATATAATTAGATAGTTCGGAGAATAAATGGGCAATTCAGAATATGGGTTGCCCATTTTCTAAAATGAATGGAAATGCAAAAAGTAATTTGTAGGGAGGTTAATTATATGGAAAAGAATAAAAAAGAAAATACAAATAAATTGATATCAAGAATAAAAGCAAGAGCTAATGCAGGCAAAAATACGGAAGAAAAGAAAAGTCCTGATAGTTTAATATTAAGAATAAAAAGAAGAGCAAATGCTGATAAAAATAAAGGAAGAGAAAGATAAATTACAATTTGTGGACTTGCCCTTTGAGAGAGGAGGGATCCTTTCTCAAAGGGCTTTTTATGTGCTTTCGTCAAACTGTCTGCACTTGATGAGGCTTTTCCTTTTGAAATATAGGGACGTTCAGTTCCCTTTCTCTGACCATATCCATAATTGCTTACCTCCTGTTGGTATCTTGAAAATAATGTATAAGTTAAATTATCGGCAGCAAATTTGAATATAACGAAAATATAGAGAACAGCGACGAACGGCTAACGTATCTTTTACACGGCAGCATAGCGCTCATAGACAAGTGGCTTGAAAACGGTACTGAACAGCCAACTGAAGAGATAACTGAAATGCTGCTGAGATTTTCATTGGCGGTGTCTAAGTGCTAAAAAATACCGATACAGAAGGGCTGTATCGGTGGGTGTGGGGAAAAGGAGTAATCTGAAATTTATTACTCATAAACGAAAAATTTAATAAATTCATATGGCAATCCCATATATTCAGGATATTTGCGTATCTCAGCCTTTTCGTCATCATTCATTTCGTTATAGAAAGGGCGGTCTGATACTTTCCAATATGTTTTAACTTCATCTATTATCAACACGTCACCCAAAGGAACAGCAAACTTGCCTGCCAAACCCGAACTTACTTCTCCTGTACCTCTTTGCCGCTAAGAAGTTCGATATCTATTTCAAAGACCTGTACGGCTTTACCTATGGATCTTGAGAATAACGTCTTTGTACTGTGCCAACATTTTCATTACATATATTTCATTTCCTAAAATCCCGTGGGCTGCACCCATATGCCGCTTTAAAGGCTTTAGAAAAATAGCTGTGGTCGTCAAAGCCGCAAAGTCCACAAATAGTGTTTATGGAATCTGCGGTGTTCTGTATCATATAAGCCGCATTCCGCAGACGATAATTTTTCAGATACTCAAAAGGAGACTGCTCCATGATATTCTTGAAACATCTCAGCACCTCGCTTTTGCTGACGAATGCTGCGGACGCCATATCTTCAAGCGTTATCTTTTCGGCATAGTGATCGTGGATAAACAGCAGTATCTCACGGAGCCTTGCTTCCTGCGCAATGCTTGCGGCAGGGTTCGCCGGCATATTCTTCTCCGAAATATGTATAAGTATCCGAAAAAGCTCGGAAAGCTCATTTCGTACAATAAGCTCATGGTCTGGTATCTTAATATTTTCTGAATCCCATATGTTTGTAAGCCGTCCAAAGATCTTTGAATAACCGCTGTCCTTTGGGGTAAATATCAGCTCACGCAGTCCGCTGCTGTCCGTTATTGGGGAAACATATTTCTGATGATAAATGCTGTCCTCTTTCCCACCGACGACAGACCCATGCACCACAATGGAGCGAAAAACGCTTTTAGCTCCGGAGCCTGATCTGAACAATGCGTGGAGTGTATTGGCATTTACAAAATATATATCGCCCGTGTTCAATATATGTTTGTTTTTTCCACACTCGATAAGCACGCTGCCCTCTGTCACAAAGCCAAATTCAAGCTCCTCGTGCCAATGCCAGCTCACAAAATTATTCGTAACATCGGCGTTGTAAACGGCTATTGGAAAATCAGCATCTCCATGCAGCCCGGACTCGTCTGATTTGAAAGGCGGCTCAGCGCCGTGGTCTTCATTTTTCAGCACACTGTAATCAACTATTGACATTTGAACTCCTCACTTGACGTTATTTTCATAGTTTTAGACAATTTAATTATATCTATTTACGCTTTTTGATGTTATAATTATACTGCGAATTTAATTGTACGTCAATACTAAAATTCCGCTTGACATAAAATAGTCCTACAGAAAGGAAAAAAAGCCGATATGAATTACAGAAAAACGCTGATAGCCTGTTATATGGGATTTGTCACACAGGCGATAGCTGCAAATTTTGCGCCGCTGCTGTTTCTGACATTTCATAAGTCTTACGCAATACCTTTGGGAAAAATAGCGCTTATCTCATCTGTATTCTTTATCACGCAGCTGATAGTGGATATTTTGTGCGCACGCTTTGCAGATGTTATAGGTTACAGAAAATGCGTTATGGGTTCGCAGCTTCTTTCAGCGATCGGACTTGTAGGACTTGCTTTTCTGCCGCAGATCACCCCTGATCCGTTTACGGGGATAATCATTAGTACAATACTCTATGCCATAGGCAGCGGACTTACGGAAGTACTTGTCAGCCCTATTGTTGAGGCGTGTCCGTTTGATCACAAAGAAGCGGCAATGAGCTTGCTGCACTCCTTTTACTGTTGGGGCGCTGTGGGAGTTATACTGCTTTCAACGCTGTTTTTCTCGCTTTTCGGGATAGAAAATTGGAAAGTGCTTTCCTGCATATGGGCGGTGATCCCGCTTTGCAACGTATTTAATTTTGCGGTATGCCCTATCGAGCACCCCACAGAGGACGGCAAGGGATCGAGCATCGGCAGCCTGCTCAAAGTTCCGCTGTTCTGGCTCGCCATACTGCTTATGATATGCGCTGGAGCGTCGGAACTTTCAATGGCGCAATGGGCGTCTGCCTTTGCGGAATCAGCATTGGGGCTTTCAAAATCAATGGGCGACATCGCAGGCCCTTGTATGTTTGCCGTTACAATGGGTATTAGCCGCTCGCTGTATGGAAAATACGGCGAAAAGCTGGATCTTATGAAATTTATGATAGGTTCTGGTTCGCTTTGCCTTGGCTGTTACATCATCGCTTCTTTAGCGCAAATACCATTGGCAGGACTTGCAGGCTGTATGATCTGCGGCTTTTCGGTAGGCATAATGTGGCCTGGAACGATAAGCATCTGCTCTGCAAATATACCATTGGGCGGCACGGCTATGTTTGCCCTGCTGTCAATGGCAGGAGATTTGGGCGGAGCGCTTGGCCCTGCCATAGTCGGCAACATTTCGCAAAACGCAGGAGATGACATTCAGAAAGGACTCCTTGCAGGCTGCGCCTTCCCGGTAGTGCTTGTTGTTTCGGTACTCTTTGTCAAAAAGCTTAGCAGATCAAGCGGAGCATAAAATAAGTCCCAATTCTTTTTTCGTATTGTTGAGATGTATTGCCCTAAAAATATATAGATATATTGGA
>CALEJX010000299.1 GCA_937898375.1 uncultured Ruminococcus sp. | reverse complement strand
CAATTTGCGTAAATACGCCGTTTGTATGTAGGGGCGAACAGCGTTCGCCAGTTGATTTTACACTTTTGCTACGGACTGAGAAGGCTTTGGAAGCCGTCCGAGTGTTCAGTTAAGCTTATCATTGGCGGCGACCTAAATGCGGGCGACCTCAGGTCGCCCCTACGGATATTCTGATAGTTGGCTTAATCCTGAAAAACGTCTGTGAAGTAGCCTGCATTGGATATAGGCTCACCGCCGCCTGCCAGGTGCTTTGTACAGCCCATGACGTGGCATCTGAAAAAGCCATAGTCGCCCTCACGCTCTTCACAGCCGAGGACTGTAACAGAGGTAGGCTGCATATTGAAGCCGTGCCACATATTCATGGTGGAAATGCCGAGGAGATGTCCTATTATCACCATAGATACGGCGAAGTGACAGAAGAACACAAGCGTTTCGTCGCTGTGCTTTTCAATGCGGAACATACCATTTTCATGGATATAGCCATGGTCGGCGAGGAGCTTATCTATGCCCTCATGCACCCATTTAAGCTGTTCCTCAACATTGCCTGTTTGCATATAGTCGGACTTGAACCACTTGTTGCGGTCATAGTATATCTCTTTATCCGCCCACTCGGTGGGGTACATATCCCATGGGATACGGTGTCCGCCGTCAGAAGTTGGAATGATACCGTTAAATTCTCTCAGCCATGGGAGAGTTTCGGCGGTGTCGCCACGGAGTTTCAGAGAATATTCTGCTGTGAGCTGTGCTCTGCCAAGAGGTGAAACATAAAATTTTGAAACGTCCCAATTCTTTACACGCTGTGCGAGAAGTTCTGCTTCACGCTTGCCCTTTTCGGTAAGGGTATCGTGGACGTAATCGGGGTCGCCGTGTCTGATAAAAATAAGCCGCATAAAAATGCCTCCTGTTTAGTCTGCCATTGGTTTTATCTCGGCGTTGTAGGCTCTTCTAAGGAAGATAAGCGATACCAAGATAGAGAATATCTCAGCGATAGGGAACGCCCACCAGATAGCGTCAAGCTTGCCTGTGAGTGAGAGAAGATACGCCACCGGGAGAAGCACAACGAGCTGTCGGGTGAACGAGATGAACATTGAGGAAAGTCCCTTGCCAAGCGCCTGCAATGATGAGATTATGATTATATCGAAGCCTGCGAAGAAGAAGTGTGTGCTGATTATACGCAGGGCTGTTACACCGATAGAGAGCATATTGTCGCTTGCGTCAAAAAGCTTAAGGAGCGGTGCAGGAAAAAGCTGCATTATAATAGTACCCACTATCATGATAGAAACGGAATACATCATAGCGTATTTCATTGCGCCTGTGATACGCTTTTTCTTTCTTGCGCCGAAATTGTAGGCAACGATAGGGATAAGACCATTATTAAGTCCGAAAACAGGCATGAAAACAAAGCTCTGGAGTTTGAAATACACGCCGAAAACTGCGGCGGCGGTGTTTGAGAAGCCGATAAGTATTTTATTCATGCCGTAGGTCATAACTGATGAGATAGACTGCATGATGATAGACGGCAGACCAACGGCGTAAATCTTCTTGATGATTTTTGCCTGCGGTTTATACTTCACAAGGTTTATGGTTATCTCTTTGTTGAACTTCATATTGAAGAAAAGTCCGAAGCCTGCGGCGGTGAACTGACCGATACAGGTAGCCACAGCCGCACCTGTTACGCCCCACTTAGGGAAGAAGCCAACGCCGAAGATAAAGCAAGGGTCGAGGATAATATTTATCACTGCGCCGATACCCTGAGTATACATTGAATAGATAGTTTTACCTGTTGCCTGCAAAAGTTTTTCCATGGTCATTTGACAGAAAAGACCGATACTGAGCAGGCTGATGACGGTGAGGTACTGGTCGCCGTATTCGATTATGATTTTGCTTGAGGTTTGTGAGCGGTAGAAAATTTCGGTGAAAAATGCACCGAAAACCACGAAGATAGCGAAATTCACAAGGCAGAGGAAAATGCCGTTATTGGCGGCGCTGTTAGCCTGCTTGAAGTTTTTTTCGCCGAGGGATTTTGACAGCAGTGCGTTGATACCAACGCCTGGACCTGCGCCGAGGGCTATCATAAGATTTTGCACAGGGAAAGCCAGCGACACGGCAGTAAGAGCGTCCTCGCTTATTTTGGCGACGAAGATACTGTCGACGATGTTATATAGCGCCTGCACGAGCATAGATATCATGATCGGCAGTGACATAGTGAACAGCAGCCTGCCTATGGGCTGAGTTCCCATTTTGTTTTCTTTGATTTCTTCCATTTTTACAATTCCCACCTTAGATTTACTTTTTTCTTTGGTTTTATACTTTAACCTTTTTATTATAGCATTTTTATACGAAAGGTGTATGAATTATTTGTTAAATTAGCACAAAAGGAGGTTTGGTGTAGAGGGACGGCATTTTCTGAACAGGAGCGAACGCTGTTCGCCCCTACCGATGTTTGTGGGGTTATCAAAGGTTGTGAGATAAACAATAATGCGAAATGTCAAAGGGTGGTGGGCTGTCGAGGGCGCCGGCCCCTACATTTGGTTTGCTATGGTTTGCCATGCCGCAAAATCGCTGCCGCTCTTTGCGGATTTTACTTTGTGCAGGAGGATAGCATAAGCGGTGCAGGTTTTGTGCTTCGATTTTGAATTTGTGATAGGAGAAAGTTTGACGTTCTTCTTTTTCTGTCTGCACCGCTTGGTCGGCTTACGCCGAATGAGGCTCTGCCTCAAACTCCGCTTAGGGCTTTGCCCTAAGAACCCACAAG
>CALEJX010000298.1 GCA_937898375.1 uncultured Ruminococcus sp. | reverse complement strand
CTTAACGCTCTGCTCTCCGGTGGAAGTAACTTTAAGCTCCGTCACCGTGGCAGGACGAATGTTGAAGTTCACAGTTTTTGTGCCCTTGTATAAGCCCTTGCCTGTTATCTTTACGCTCGCCTGACCGATCGCAGTGTTTTTAGAGTAGCTCACAGTGTAATCAGTGCCTTTCACAAGCTTTTTGCCGCCATATGTCACCGCAGGCGCAGGAGAAATAGCCTTTCCTGTGTAGCCCTGCGTCTTTATAGCCGTCACACTTGCGTCAGCGATACTGCCTTTCACAGTGACAGTGCATTTCGCACTTTTTCCACTTGTGGTGTATGCCGTGATAGTTGCCTTGCCTACCCCTTTTGCAGTAACATTGCCCTTTGATACCGAAGCTATCTTGCTGTCTGAAGACTTCCAAGAAACAAAGTCCGTCAAACCGCTTCCTCCGCCCATTTTTGCAGTAAGCACGCCGCTCTTGCCCTTGTCAAGTGTCAGCGAAGTCCTGCTCAGTGTCACCGAAGCAGCAGGCTTTATGGTAGCCTTTACAGTCTTTGCCGAGCTGTTTCCGTATTTGTCATAAGCCGTTATCTTAACAGTAAATTCACCGCTTTTTATCGAGTAGTCATCAGCCGAAACATAAGCCGAAGCCTTGCCGCCCGAAAGCTTTCCCGTTGCATATCTCTTTGCGCTCTCGCCGCTCTTTGTAGGGTAAGCAGGGAAGACCACCTTTGAAACTCCACTCTTGTCGCTCACATTGCAAGAAACGTCAAAGCCCTTTGCCGTGATGTTCTCTATCCTTCCCCCCGATATGGTCGGCGCAGTTGTGTCAACATAAGTCCTTATTACCTGCTCAGAGCTGTTCCCTGCCTCGTCAGTAGCCGTTATGGTTGTAACATAATATCCGTCCTTGCCCCCAAGGTCAGCTACCTTTACAGAGTGTGAAAGGGAACTTACCGCAGACGTGTAAACACGGCTCACAGTTTTTGCTTTGTTTCCCTCAAAATAAGTGGATACCTTTACCGAAGCCACAGCCCTGTTATCGGAAATATCCGCCTTAACAGTGTAGCCTTTTCCTGTGATGTTCTCACAGCCAGCGTTTGCGATAACAGGTCTTGTTGTGTCAATATCAAGGCTCTGCGCCACGCCGTTTATGTAAAGTCTGTAGAAATAGTGATTGTTAGTAAGCACCTTTCGGTTTTTCACAGTGTAAACAGTGTCGTTCCAAGTCCATTTGTAGTTCTGCTCAATAAGAGTAGCCGTCGTACCCTGACAGTCCTTTACAATGGCAACATGAGAGTAATCCTTGTCCTGCATTATGTCACCGGCCTGCGGCGTTTTCACCTCACGAAGCTCCGCTCTTTTGCCGTAGCAGTATACGCTCGGCTTGTCGTCCACCATGTTTATGTTGTATACTGTAACGCCGAACTTTTCCTCATAAAATCTTGAAACATACCCTGCACAGCAGTAGTAACCGGTGTCGGAATAGCCAAGAACGTATTTAGCGTCAACGCCCTCAAAAGAGTCTATGACCTGATAATCATAGTCCACAGTGACGGTCTGCTCGCTGTAGCTCACCGCATTAGCACCTTGACAAAGCATAATGAGCATCACAGCACAAAATACTGCACCCATAGCCGAAAAAACTCTTTTCAGCCCTTTTTCCATTCCAAACGCCCCCTAACTGACAGAATTATTTCATACGTTTTCGTACATCAATCCCATGATATCATAAAGGTTACAATTTGGCAACAGATTTTATCGTTTTTTGCCAAAATGACTAAAATATTTGTTTGTTTTCACAGGGAACACAAGTTCTATATTTCGATATATCCCTATAATATCGCCTGTTATATGCCATATGAACAAAAGTCGGGACAAAGATTACAATTTGTAACCTTTACCCCGATAATACCACCCAAAACTATCAATAAAGCGTTCGACCGCTTGCCGTGACAGGCTTTTCACTCCGCCCTATCATATTTCTCCAGATTTTTGCACTTAAACTCCGTGAAAACAGCCTTTCCGCCTTTGCCCTCAAACTTTTGAGCGTAAAGACCGATAACAACTCCCGTGAAATTGCCTGCAAGCTCAGTGGAAAGGAACTTTGTCTGCGCTCCGCCCAAGTCCATGTCTCCCGAAAGCGTTTTCGCCGAGAAATTGTAAGTAAAGTTGGAAGCATTACAGCAAAGCACAGCCGAGCTTTCTCCCTCAGGCAGGGAAGTGACATGATCCTTATGACGTATATCCCCAATGCAAAGCCTGCGGAACAGCTCAACGCCTTTATCCGTGCGCCTTAATGCTATCTCGTAGTGCTGATCAGGCGTCATATAGAACACTATTCCTGCCTCGCCCTCGGTTATCTCGACTTTACACTCAACGGACAAATTCATCTCTTTCTGCCTTATGCAGATAAAAGCAGGCGAGCCGTCTGCCTCAAAGATAGTATGCTCGTTTGGCGTAAGCTCAAAGCGGCCATTTCCAAGCTTGTAAAGTCCCATGTCAGGGTTCTGCATAAAGCACCATTCACGTCCGACTTTGGTGTTCTCAAAGGTATACTCTTTCCAAAACTCCTGTTTGATATCGCCAAGTTTGTCCGTCTCAACTTCCTTGCGTGTTGTGCCGTTGTCGCCCATTGTGAACCAGCCGTCCTCGCCAAATGTAACAAGCACAAGGTAGACTTCTCTGCCTGTGATGTGGTGCATTACCCACATATTTATCATTCTGAAAGCAAGGTGGACGCACCAGAAGTTGCCGTTTTCGTCTTCAACGAGGTCGCCATGACCGCAGCCTTGTATTTCATAGCCCCCAAGGTTTCTGTTAGTAAGCACAGGGTTGTTTGGATAATTTTCAAAAGGACCGTACGGGGTCTTGCCTTTGGCATAGACTATCATATGACCATATTCCGTGCCGCCCTCAGCCGCCATAAGGTAGTATTCGCCTTTTATCTTGTAAAGGTGCGGACTTTCAAGGAAACGACCGCCTGCGCCCGTCCATATGGTCTTGCTAGGGGTGAGCTTTTTGCCTGTTTCGATATCAATTTCGCACTGTGTTACGCCATGGTTGCCCTCATCGTCCTCACCGTTGGACATAAAGTAGGCTTTGCCGTTTTCAAAATACAGTGACGGGTCGATACCGCCCTGCTGAACATAAACAGGTTCAGACCATTCCCCGTGGATATCGTCAGTGTAAACATAGAAGTTTCCGCCGTTTGTGACGTTGGTAGTTACCATGTAAAATCTGCCGTTATTGTATCTGATAGTCGGCGCATAGATACCTCCCCAAGAGCCTGCCCCCTCCAAAGGAAGCTGACTTTTCCTCGTGAGAACGTGACCTATCTGCTTCCAGTTTATAAGGTCGTCGCTTTCATAGAGCGGCACGCCTGGGAAGAATTGAAAAGAGCTGCAGACAAGGTAGTATTTGCCCTCAGCACTGCAAATGCTAGGGTCGGGATAAAAGCCTGATATAACAGGATTTAAGTATTTCATAATATGACCTCCGAGTATGATTTACAGATATTATAATAGATTTTTCTTTTCAATATCCTCTCGTGCAGAAACAGTGAATTTTTGTGCAAACCATATTTGTAATGCCGCAAAATTGCTTCGCTCTCCCACAAAAAAGAGCCGCCCCGCATCTCGCAGGACAGCTCAAACTTATCACAAAATTATTTCAGAATATCGTTATCGTCAAACGGATCTCCACATTCAGGGCAGAACTTAGGAGGGTTCTTTGGATCTTCAGGCTCCCAGCCGCATTTGTCGCACTTGTAAAGTGGCTCAGCCGCAGGCTTTGGCTTTCCGCACTCAGCACAGAACTTGCCATTGTTCACTGCTCCGCATGAGCAGGTCCAGCCTACTGGCTGCTCTGGCTTTGGTGAACCGCAGTTTGCACAGAACTTGCCTGTGTTCTCTGCTCCGCATGAGCACTTCCATGTGTCTGCTGCAGGCTTTGGCTCAGGCTTAGGCTGTCCGCAGTTTGCGCAGAACTTTCCAGTGTTTGTTGTTCCGCAAGCGCAAGTCCAGCCGTTTGCAGGTGCAGCCTGTGTTGGTGCAGCCGCTGGAGCTGCCTGCTGTGGTGCAGCCTGTGCTGCCTGTTGGTTCATCATGTTCTGCTGCATCTGCTGCTGATACATTGTAGGATCCATTGGCTGACCCATCATGCCGCCTGCCATGCCCATTCCCATGAAGCCTGCCATTGCGCCGTTTGCATTGCCTGCCGCAGCTTCTCTTGCCTTGTTGATAGACATTCTGTCCATGGCGTAAAGCATTGAAGGGTCGCTTCCGACAGTCTTTGCTTCCTGAAATTTTGCGATCCTCTGCTTTGACTCCTCGTCAACATTAAGCTCAATAGAAAGGCTTGTTACCTTGATGCCCTTTGCAGCCCACTTTTCTTCAAGCTCAGCGTTCATTGCCTCAGCAAGCTCGTCAGGATACAGACCAAGCTGATCGTAAGGTATCTTCTTTGCAGATATCCTTGTAAGAGCTTTCTGGAACTTAGGTGTCATGTCAGCCTTGAACTGGCTAAGAACTGCCACGCCGTCAGGGCTGTCAACTGTAAGCACCTGATTTAC
Source organism: uncultured Ruminococcus sp. (assembly GCA_937898375.1). Classification (GTDB taxonomy): domain Bacteria; phylum Bacillota; class Clostridia; order Oscillospirales; family Ruminococcaceae; genus Hominimerdicola. The sequence goes on along the minus strand of CALEJX010000298.1, from coordinate 7,949 downwards.
GTTCTGAACAACGTTCTCATAGAAGTTCATAGGGTTTACGATCTGAAGCTCATACTGTCCGTGACCCTGTGCGTTAAGAGTAAGGTTCATTTCGCCGTCTCTGAAAGGTATCTTGCCGAAGCCGATCTTGTTTCCAGGCAGAGGTCTGAGGTTTATGTAAATAAGACGCATGGTGTTCATTGCCTGACCGCCGGCTGTAAATCTTCTGCCTATCTCTTTGATAGAAGCGCCAAGGTCGCCCCAGCCGCCGCCAAGAAGTGAAGGAGCTACAGTTGAGTCATACTTATACTGACCTGCTGTTTCCTGAGTACCGATAACAAAATCGTGTACCCTGCCGTTCTCAATAAGAAGCGCCGCCTGATTTACTGCAACGTCAAAACGTGAGCCGTTTGAAATAACGCCCTCTGTGCCGTTGTTTACTGCCTTTCCTCTCTTTACAAGAGTACCTGGCTGGCAGAGTATCTTAGTTGACATATCTTCACATCTGAAGTACTCTACTACCTGATCGGCAAATGTTGAGCCGACTGCTGATGTAAACATCTTAATAAGTCCCATAGTTAAATTCCTTTCGTTGTCTGTATTATTTCACCCTAAAAGGGGTTTAAAACTTTACTATCTCAGCATTGCTATCCTGCTGACTTTCCATGTGCGCTCCACTGAGGAGTGTATCTCAGAGCCGCAGTAAGGACAAACCGAGCCTGTCGTGTCAACAGGCGCTCCGCAGAACTGACATATAAGGCTTGCGTTCTCCCCCTCGTTTCCCATTGAGAGATAGTATGAATGATCCGCCTCATAAATGTGCTGTGCCTTTATCCCGTTGAGCTTGTATTCAAGAGATACCTGAAACGTCGCCGTTGCAGCGTCATGATCCTTGTGATAAGCCGCTACCTGCGACTTGTGTATGTGTATATCGTCATAATGCTTAGGCAAAGCAGTTGACGAGTTGTCTTTCGCCATTGTGGCTGCCCTCTGCTTGAACGCCTCTGTGCAGTATTCGAGCTGGTTCTCGCTGGCTTCTCCGTTTATAACAAGAAAATACTTCATCACCGTGTTTTCCACAATGCTCCTTGCTATCTTCTCGTCATAGTCTGGAAAATCTTTTTTTATGTTGTTCACCACATTCGGGTCAACATATGTAAACTGCATGGCGTTGTTCTGCCGCTCCTCAGTGGCGTCATTTATGGTCCTGAGCAGATCGCTTGCACGCCTGAGCTGATGACCGATAGCATTTGATACCGACTTTTTTATAGAATATACGACCATTATACCGCCTGCTATGGCGACCGCAATAATGGCTATCTTTATAATAAGTGCGGTGGATATTTCAGGCATTTAGCTGTTTCCTCCCTGTTAGAATATTCCCATTATCTGAAGAATCGCTCCGATAATATAGCCGCCCACGCCCCCAAGAAGCGAGTAAGCCGCAAGCTTTCCCTTGCTGATAGGCAGGTTTCCGATAAATTTACCTGTCTGACCGTTCATTGCAAAGAAGTAAGGCTTATCCTGATAGGTGGTATACAAAAGCCATGTTGGGAGCATAGCATATTTAACGTCTTTTATCTCGGTGTGCTTTTCATATGACTGAACGTTTACGCTGTTGTAGTTACAAGTATTTCTAAGCTCGTCACGAGTTGTGTTCTCAATACGCTCTTTAGCCCTAGGCAGGCACTTGTCCTTGTCCTCATCGTATCGCTCCGCAAGATATCCCGAAAGATAACCGGGATTGAACGCCGTCATCTCCGAGTAATCAAAAGGCTCGATAGAATCCATTGCGTCATTGTCTGTCTTTGAAGAAGCGTCCACAGGAACGGCTTTAAAATCAAGGTTGCCGTTTCTGTAAACTGAGTAGTATTTTTTCTCAGTGTATCTGTAGTTTCCAGATGTCCAAGTTCTAGTGTTTATACCCTCCGCCGTGATAGCGCCCTCGCAGTTTCCTGAATACAGCCAAAACGGAATGTAAACGCCTTGCATCTTGTCCACTACCTTATCGCAGTTGAAATCTTTCGGCGTAAGAGGCTTCTTGCTGAAATTCTTGAAAGCGTCCATTACCTGAGTTTTCGGTATCTTGAAAGGTATAACATAGTCAGGAGAGAAGTTGTCTATTATCTGCTCTCCCATTATTACCGCATTTCCGCAGTAAACGCATACCGTCGCCGCAGTTGAGCGGTCAGTTATTATCTCTGCTCCGCAGTGCGAACAGGTGTATTTTACAAGGTCGTTTCCTACAGTGCCGTCATTTGACATACTGTATTCGTCCTTGTCAACTTCCTCGTGCCGCTCTACATTGTCCTTGTTGAGTTCCTCCGCTTTTTTAGCGTCGCCGCCTGCTTCTTCAAGTTCTTTCAAACTAAACTGTCCGTCGCAGTATTCGCACGCCCAGCAGTTCTTGTCAGCGCTCCAAAAAAGCTCCGCTCCGCAGTTAGGGCATTTGTAAGAAATATTAACAGCCATTATCCGTACCCCCTATCAATCGTCTTTTATCTTAGTCTTGTCAGTGGTGGTACGCAGATAAGTGTCATTGCGCCCCGTGAGTTTAAGCTCACTTTTTATGTATTTGTCAGCCTTTGTGGCTTTCTGTTTTGTGCGGCTCATTGAAACAAGCACAAAACCTGTTATAAGTGCGCCCGGTATAGCAAAGCACATACTCGTTCCCACGCTCACATCACTGTCGGCATACGCCATAACAGGCGTGAAAAACACATTGCATGAAATAAGTGCAAGCCCAAGTGTGCGGTACAGCTTTTTTAACATTTTTTCTCCTCCCAACTCCATATTTTATATAAAAGTAAAATATGTTCACATACATTTATGATAGCAGAAAACACCTGTTATGTCAAGAAATGTGTCATATAACGTTCAAAAAAAGTTCTTTTTTTGTCCTTTTAAACATATTTTTATACCCCTCATTGGTGTTTTTAACTATTGACAGCCGTTTCGTCAGAAATCAGCGTTATTCAGCATTTTTCTGCTCATCAAGGTCAAGAGATACCAATGGGTTTGCGTCGCTTGCCACCTTTGGCAGAACGCCGTCCCACTTGTCAATGGTCTGATACTTTATAAGCTCGTCTGAAAGGGAAGCGGAAATAGTCTTGTTCGCCTCTGCCTGCGCCTCAGCCTTAGTCTTTATGGAAGTCGCCTCAGCGTCTGCCGCAATGACCTTTTTCTTAGCCTCCGCTTCAGCCACAACGATAGCCTGCTCCTGCTCGGTCTTTGTTTTCAGCAGATTCTGCTCAGCCACCTGCTTTGCTTCTATGGCTTCATTGAACTCAGATGAGAAGTCAAAGTTCACAATGTTGAATTTCTCTATCTCAATGCCGTATTCGTCCACCTTTGAAACAAGCTGCGCCTTTATCTCATCGCCCACCTGCGCCCTGTCAGTTATAAGCTGTTCAGCCGTATATTTTGCACACACCGACTTCATACATTCCTGAACTGTCGGCATAAGGATAACGTTCTGATAATCAGAGCCGATGTTCTTGAAAATGCTTGCAGAGGAAGCCGACTTTATGCGGAAGTTCACCGCTATGGTGGAGTTCACAGTCTGCAAGTCCTTTGAAACTGCGTCAGCGTCAGCCTGATAAACCTGTATCTTGTTAGATACTGTCGTTACCTGTTGCGCAAAAGGCACTTTCAAATGCAAGCCCTCGTTGAGCGCCGTGTCTGATACCTTGCCGAAAGTCGTCACAACGCCTGTGCAGCCTGCCGGAACTATCGCCACAGAGGATACGACTACTATTATAGCCGCAGCTGCCGCCGCACAAATGCCAACTATCTTTCCTGTTTTTCTTGTTGAAATGTCAATGACCTTTTCTTTGCTCATGATATTTTCCTTTCGTATAAACAAAGCCTTTCGGCTTGCCGTTTCGCCAAAGGTTTTCTGCCCTTTGGTTTAATATGATTATATCATAAGCCTTACAAATTAGCAAAGTCCGCCAAAGTTCGGGGAAGTCAGCGGCGGTCAGCCGTGAACAGATTTTTTAATTTAGCTCTCTGTATCTCTTGCGATCTCGTCCATTCTCGTCCGCTCAAATCCGCTCATGATCTATGGACGAAAATATCATCACAGACCCATAGTCATATTTCAATATATGTAAAAGCTAATATGTTTATATCCTTTCCCACAAAAAGGCATAAAAAAATCGGACGCATTTTACTGCGTCCGATTTTCTTATCAACGTCTTATCAAAAGGCGGGCGACCTCAGGTCGCCCCTACAGATAGGTTTGTTAGTTTGCTTTTTTCTTTGCGCTGGTTTTTACAGCTGTGAAGCTCCACACAAGTCCTGCCGCAAGCCAGAAGTATGGTGATGATGTAACAGAGCTTATGTTGAAAAACGCCTGTATCAGATAGCAAAGCACTGCCACAGATATTGCACAGCCTGTCCAGCTGTTTTTGTCTTTCATAAAGCCTGCCACAAGTTTGCACATTTTTACGATAGTCATGATAAGGAAAACTATTGTAAGTGCAAAAATGATGATTCCTCTTGACTGCAAAAGGTCAATATACTCGTTGTAAGAGCGGTCTATTATAGCACCCGACTCGAATATAGTTCCCCAGTTGTCAGGACCTGTTCCCCAGATGAGATTTTGCTCGGCGGTGTACATTCCGTCGTCCCACAGATAAGGGTATATCCACTGTTCTGTATCGTCACCTCTGCTTGAAGTGGTGATAGAAAGTCTGTCGAAGCTGTCATGGAATATTATCTTCTCGTCCATGAGCCTGAACTCGCCTGATGCGAAAAGTGCTGCGAAAATCCCACCAGCGACCACAAAAGCCACAAGGCAGGCTTTAATAGGCTTCTTATCCTTTGCAACGCCTGACTTTACAGCCGCAATTATAAGAGAAACCACATAAACAGAGCCAAGTCCCAATATAGCAGGAACAACGCAGGTGAGGATATCAGCCGCTGTCATAAGGGCAAGGGAGATACCATAGAATATCTTTCTTGCCTTTTTATCATCATAAAGCATACCATTCAGCGCAAAGGCAGATATCACTGTAAGCACAGCCGCCAGTGCAAAAGGCGTGCATAAAAAGCCTGTTGCGATATATTCCTTTGTGTAAGTCATGCCGCCTGTTGAGAAGCCTGAGAATATCTCCTTGAAATAGTTTGGCACTATTTTTGCAGTAGCAGGGATAGCCTGCAAAATTCCCACTATAGCTTCAAATGCGCCGATACCAACGATAAAGTCTGAGAGCTTTATCCTGCGGTCGTCAGCCGTTACTGTCATTCCTGCGGCGAAAAGTCCCCAATAGCCAAGTATGGTGAGCATACCCTCTGAGCGGTCAAGATAGCCGTAGAAAGATGTGAAGATATCCGCTGAAAGTATACAAGATACCACAGATAAAAGCACCACTGCAAGCGGCACAATAAGGCTCTTGTTGTCTTTAAGCTCCACCTGCTTTTTCATGTTGGCAATAAGGAAAATGATAAATCCCACAAAGCCCACTGCAAGCACAGCGGCGGATATAAAGAATATGAATTTTTCGTTTAGATAAAGGGTACGGTTCACGCTTTCGTCCATACCGTATTTGATGTTCTGTGTGAAATAATACGGAATAGTTATAACGCACAGAACAAGCACAGCGATAATGCTGTAAACTCCGCACAGCTTTTGTGCAGACTCGGCAGACATATTCAGGATAAAATCTGATTTTTCCGAACTGCCGAAAAGGTGCTTTTTACCTTGGTTGGTAGTGACCTCTTTTTTCTCTTTTGACATAAAAAAATCCCCCAAAAAGCATAGATATTTTTGTCTGCCGAAAAAAACGTCAGACCCACAGGCGACCAAAGGTCGCCCCTACTTTGTTTTTACACTTTGCATATCACAGTGAAAATAGTATTCTAAAATCACAGTGATATGACCGAAACGGGCGAACGCTGTTCGCCCCTACGAGAATATTAAATTACAAACAAAGAAATGATAATTGAAAATTAAAAATTCATCGCCGCAGGCGATACCTTAATTCCTCACTCCTCATTCCTCACTAAAAAAGGGGTGGAGAAATAAAAAAGCAGGCAAACCCTAAAGTCTGCCCGCTGTTTACACAATTTACTTTGCGTATTCGATAGCTCTGCTCTCACGGATAAGATTGACCTTGATCTGTCCCGGATAATCCATTTCAGTTTCGATCCTCTTAGCGATCTCACGAGCAACGAGCACCATTTTTTCATCGTTGATCTTCTCAGGCTGTACCATGATACGAACCTCACGGCCTGCCTGTATAGCGAAGGATTTCTCAACGCCCTCGTAGGACGTGCAGATCTCCTCAAGCTTCTGGAGCCTCTTGATATAGTTCTCGTAGTTCTCGCTTCTTGCTCCCGGTCTTGCGGCGCTTATTGCGTCTGCCGCCTGAACAAGTGCCGCAACAACAGTTCTTGTCTCAACGTCGCCGTGGTGAGCCTCGATAGCGTGAATGACCTCAGGGCTTTCCTTGTACTTCTTACATACGTCCACACCTATCTGAACGTGTGAACCCTCTATCTCGTAGCTGAGAGCCTTTCCTATATCGTGGAGCAGTCCTGCTCTTCTTGCCAGATTTGCGTCAACGCCAAGCTCTGACGCCATCATGCCTGCAAGATGAGCGACCTCAATGGAGTGGTTAAGTACGTTCTGCCTGTAGCTGGTTCTATAGCGCAGACGGCCGAGAAGCTTAACAAGCTCGTGGTTCACGCCGTGAACGTTGGTCTCGAGAATTGCTCTTTCGCCCTCCTGCTTTATCTTAAGCTCGACTTCACGCTTAGCCTTTTCTACCATTTCCTCAATGCGTGTAGGGTGTATACGTCCGTCCTGAATAAGCTTTTCAAGAGCGATCCTTGCAATCTCTCTTCTCACCTGATCAAAGCATGAAATGGTGATAGCTTCCGGAGTGTCGTCGATGATAAGATCAACGCCTGTGAGAGTTTCGATAGTTCTGATATTTCTTCCCTCACGTCCGATTATCCTGCCCTTCATTTCATCGTTAGGCAGTGCGACAACTGATACCGCCGACTCAGACACCTGATCTGCGGCGCACCTTGAAATAGCAAGTGAGATATACTGTCTAGCCTTAGCCTCGCAGTCCTCCTTGACCTGATTTTCAAAGTTTGTGACCCTCACAGCCTTTTCATGCACCAGATCCTCGTCCAGCTTTGAAAGCAGATAATCCTTAGCCTGATCCACAGTGAACTGAGATATCTTCTCCAGCATATCAAGCTGTGACTTCTTTATCCTGTCAGCCTCAGCCACCTTTTCGTCAGCATTTTTCAGCTTGTTTTGGAGAGTTTCTTCCTTTTTCTCCAAATTATCGAGCTTTCTGTCGATAGACTCCTCTTTCTGCTGAACACGTCTTTCCTGTCTGGAAACTTCAATTCTTCTCTCTTTAAGCTCTTTTTCCGTCTCTTGGCGTGACTTGTGTATCTCGTCTTTCGCCTCGATCAATGCCTCTTTTTTCAGAGTTTCAGCGTTTTTCTTTGCGTCGTCAACGATACGCTCCGCTTCCTTTTCCGCAGAGCCTACAGCAGCCTCGGCTGTCTTTTTGCGATAGCTTATACCCTGTTTGAAGCAGATAAATCCGCTCACACCGGCACCAAGAACAAGAGCAACTACACACAGTAGAATAACAATACCTGGTTCCATGTATAGCTTTCCTCCTTCTTAGAAAGTATGGATATCCATATTTTGTGCGTCAAAAACGCATGAAAAAAAGATATCCACCTGATATTAAATTGTAAAGATACAAAATTGCAAAATTTATTTTATAAAAAACATCAGAATAATACAAAAAACTATACTTCATCTTTCAGTTATATAAAAATTATAATGCATAATATTATTGTATAATAAAACTTGTCTGTTGTCAAGAATTTTTTTTAGTTAAATCCACAAAATTATATATTTTCTTACAAACCCCTTGACAAGCGGGTAAAGAGGTGTTAAAATGTTAGCTGAAGCAAAAGATAAGGTCTTT
>CALEJX010000297.1 GCA_937898375.1 uncultured Ruminococcus sp. | reverse complement strand
CGTTAATTATTTAATCAAGTGCACGAAACTATGTCTTAATTTCTTAAAATTTGTCCGATTTTCTCTTGATTTATTCATTATCTTGTGCTATAATTACACTGTATTGGAATTAGTGGGCAATGCTGCCCTTGGAAAGGAGCTGTGCTGTGTGATCGGTAATGTCAGAATAATCGCCGTCTGTATGTGTAAAGTCTATGACGAGCGTAATTATAATTTCATTCAGGCTCTTAATAAATATGCGATTGAAAACGATTACAGATTATTTATATATCACACCTGCTCTGACCTCTATTGGAAGACCCTGTCTGAAAAAGGCGAGCAGTCTGTCTTTGACCTTACTGATTATAATGTAACAGACGCCGTGGTGACCTTTGAAGAGGGCGTTTACGCCGAGGATACCATGACCAAAATAAGAGAGACCGCCGCCGCCCATGGCAAACCCGTCATATCATTGGGCGTTGAGCATGAGGATTGTATCAGCGTTAAGTTCGGCTATGCAAAAGGCTTTGAAGAGGTAGTCCGCCATGTGATAGAAAAGCACGGCGTTAAGGATATAGGCTTTATCGCAGGCAGAAAAGGCGAGGAAAATTCCGAGGAGAGAATTGCAGTTTTCAGAAAAGTCCTTAAAGAGTATGATATACCTTTTAGAAGCGATATCTTCTATTACGGCGACTATTGGTCTGCCCCGACCCTGAAAGCCGTGGGCGATATGATAGAGGAAAATAAAGTTCCAAGAGCCGTTATCTGCGCAAACGATATGATGGCGATAACCGCAGGGGCAGAGTTTCAAAGACGTGGCTATAAGATACCCGAGGATATCATAATAACAGGCTTCGACGGCTCAGAAGAGGCCAAGTTCTGTACCCCTATGCTCACCAACTGTGGCTGTAGCTATGAGGATACCGCCAAGGCTATCATCAATACCATTAGTCAGGTGCTTGCAGGGGAAAAGACCGAAAGGGTGCATACAGTTGATTATCACCTCTCCGTGGAAAATTCCTGCGGCTGTGAGCCTACAATGGAGCAGATAAATACCGGCGAGCATATCAGAATGCTCCGTGACAGAATGAACCGCTATCAGGACGAGGAGCGTGTCCTCTATGAGCTTGCAGTGAATATCATGAACTGCGAGACCCCTAATACCCTTGCCACTCTGCTGAAAGAGTATACCTTCGGCGATATGACAGTTGTGGTGAACGGCGACTTCTTTGACGAACGTAAAGACCCTCATGTAAGCCATAGAGAACAGCTCTTTGACGATAAAATGATACTCGTGCGAAGCGTTGCCGTGGAAGATAGAAATATCCCACAACCTTTTGACCGCAGCCGTATCATTCCCGATATAGAAAATATACTGAACTATAAAGTGCCGTTGATATTTTCCGCCCTCGCCTATGTTGGCATACCTCTGGGCTATGCGTGCTTCTATTTCCCTATCCTGCTCAGCGAGTATTTCAAGATACCACTCTATGTAAATTCTCTTAATACCGCTCTTGGCAGCTTCCGCAGTGTTATCTATCAGAAATATATGACCAAGCATATCGAAGAAATGTACCAACACGATATGCTCACAGGGCTTTATAACCGCACAGGCTTTTATAACGCCCTTGAAACGCTTCCA
>CALEJX010000296.1 GCA_937898375.1 uncultured Ruminococcus sp. | reverse complement strand
AGAAAATGTCAGCTTCTTCAAGCTCTGCGGCAGTGAGTGAAAGCTCTGAAAGCAAGGCTGAAAGCTCCTCTCAGGTAGAAAGCACAACCGATGAAAGCGGCATAGATGATAGCCTTACCGACAGCGCAGTTATCCATGATGACGCCGATGACCTTTCCGACGCAGTTTTCATAGGCGACTCCCGAACAGTGGGTCTGCAAAATAACTGCGATAAACCAAAGGCAACGTTCCTTTGCTCTGTTGGAATGCACATCGACACCGTTATGACAGACCAGAACATCACCCTCTCAAACGGCAACGCAGGCACTGTTATCGACGCTCTTGGCGAAAGACAATACGGCAGGGTGTATATAAACCTCGGCACCAACGAACTTGGCTGGCCTTATATCGACACTTTCAAAGATTGCTATACACAGCTTATCACAAAGATACAGGAATTACAGCCTGACGCCGTTATCTACGCCGAATCTATCCTCCCTGTAACAGCTTCAAGAAGTTTGCAGGGCGACGCCATAAACAACACGAATGTAGCCACATTCAATCAGGCTATCTCAGAGGTGGCACAGCAGACGGGTATAAATTATCTTGACTGCACCTCTGCCGTTGCAGGCGCAGACGGCGCACTTCCTGAGGAAGCTTCCTCAGACGGAATACACCTTATGAGCGAATACTGCGACAAGTGGCTTAACTTTATAATCGACAACACATAAGAAAGGAAAGAAGAATTATGAAAACAAAGAAGATACTCTGCGCTCTTATGGCAGTTATGTGCATTGGCACAGCAGCACTCACAGGCTGCGGTTCAGGCACCGACAGCAGCACAGCAAGTTCCGCAAATTCAGCGGCAGCCGCACAGACAAACGAAAGCGTTGACGTAACAGCCGTTGCGGACAAGCTCAAGGACGGCATAGAGTTCAAGGACGAGCTTGCAGAGCTTGACGAAGCAAAGATAGAAAAGATAATCGGCGTTTCAGCCGACAGCTATACAAAGGCTAAAGTCTATGTAAGCTCATCAGGAGGAACAGCCGAGGAGATAGACTGCTTTGAAGCCAAGGATGCAGACAGCGCAAAGACTATTGCAGATACCCTCACAGCAAGAGTTGAAAGCCAGAAAAAGGTTTTCGAGAACTATGTTCCGGAGGAAATGACAAAGCTTAATGACCCTGTTCTTGTAACGAACGGCAATTATGTTTACCTCTGTCTTTCAAACGATAACGATAAAGCAAAAGAGATAATAGGCTAGGAGTAATAAGTATATGCTTTTTTCAAGTACAACATTTCTGTTCGCTTTCCTGCCTATTGTACTGATAACGTATTATATCGTCCCACGCATAACACGCAATTTGGTGCTGTTTATTTTCAGCCTTGTGTTTTACGCATGGGGCGAACCTGTTTATATCGTCCTCATGATAGCTTCCACAATAGTTGCGTATATAACAGGACTATTGGCAGACAAACAGCGTAAAAACGCAAAAAAACACACTCCGCTAATTGCAATGATAGCGGCGGTGGTGTGGAATATCGGGCTTCTTCTGTTTTTCAAGTATACCGACTTCTTCATCGGTGCGGCAAACAGCATTTTCGGCACGCACATAAAGACCTTGGGTCTTGCCCTCCCTATCGGTATCTCATTTTACAGCTTCCAGACCCTTTCCTACGTTATCGACGTTTATAAGGGCGAAGTAAAAAGTCAGAAGAACTTCCTTGACCTTGCCACCTATGTTGCCCTTTTCCCACAGCTTATCGCAGGTCCTATCGTAAGATATATCGACGTTGCGGAGCAGCTCAAAAAGCGTAACGAGAGCATAGAGCATTTCGCACAGGGCGTGTGGAGATTTTCCATAGGTCTTGGCAAAAAAGTCATTCTCGCAAACTCTATCGGCGAACTTTTCGACACTATCTCAAACTCAGCCCAATCCGAACTGAGCGTTGCCGCAAGCTGGCTTGGCATAATAGCCTATACTTTCCAAATATACTTTGACTTCTCAGGCTATTCCGATATGGCGATAGGCCTTGGCAAAATGTTCGGCTTCGACTTCCTCGAAAACTTTAACTACCCTTACATCTCCACCTCTATCACAGACTTCTGGAGACGCTGGCATATGTCCCTTTCAAGTTGGTTCAGAGATTACGTCTACATCCCACTTGGCGGCAACCGCAAGGGCAAAGCAAGACAGTGCCTTAACATCATGATAGTATGGTTTCTCACAGGCTTTTGGCACGGCGCAAACTGGAACTTCATGCTTTGGGGCGTGTATTTCGGCGTGATACTCCTTTTCGAAAAGCTTTTCCTAGGCAAAGCCCTGAAAAAGATACCGACGTTCTTCCAACACCTCTACGCCCTGCTTTTTATCGTCATAGGTTGGGGAATATTCTCCTATGAAGATTTCGGCAAACTCACACAGAACTTCAAGAATATGTTCGGTGCAGGGGGACTTCCGCTCATAAATCATCAAACTGTATTCTGGCTCACACAGTATGCAGTAACAATAGTGATACTTGTGATAGCTTCCACACAGCTTCCTAAAAAGCTCTGCCTTAAGCTTCAAACCAAGTGTCCTGAAATATGCGGCTGTGTACTCCAACCCCTGTGTGCATTGGCGCTTTTGGCAGTTTCCACCGCCTACCTTGCAGGCAATTCATTCAATCCGTTCCTGTATTTCAGATTTTAAAGGAGGACGGCAGATATGAAAAAACAACTTAAAAACTATATCATGATAGTGTGCTTTCTGCTGTTCATATTCGGCTTTTCAGTGGCAAGCTTCATCTCAAAGGACCGTGAGTTCTCCGAAAACGAGAACCGCTATCTCCAGCAAGCCCCTGAATTTTCATGGAAAAAGCTTAAAAGCGGCGAGTTCACTTCCGATATCGAAAGCTATATGTCCGATCAGATATTCATGAAAGACCAGCTTGTGAGCCTTAAGACTGTCACAGACCGCACGCTTCTCAAAAACTATCAAAACGGCGTATATTTCGGCAAAGACGGCTACTATCTCCAAGACTATCAGGAAAACAGACCCCTTATCGAGAAAAATATAAGCTGTCTTAACGATTTTGCAAACAGCCTTGATAAATCCGTTGACGTAAGCTTTCTACTCGTGCCGAACGCAATTTCCGTTATGTCAGACAAGCTGCCAGCTGTCACACAGACCGACGACCAGCTTGAAAGCGAAAAGTATATAAGCTCTATCCTCAGCGACAGGATAAACCTTTGCTTCCCGTATGACCAGCTCAAAAACGCCGCAAAGTCCACGCAGGTGTTCTATAAGACCGACCACCATTGGACAGCCGAGGGCGCAAAAGTAGGCTTTGACGCACTTATGACCGCCATGAATGAAGATATCCCACAGGTCTCCTACAATATAGAAGCAGTAAAGGACTTCCACGGCACGCTCTATTCAAAAGCCCCTACCGACTTTTCCGCCGCTGACGAAATGCACTTCTACACAAACCCTGACAACAGCGTCAAGGTAAATTACGTCGAAGAAAACAAGCAGACCGACACCCTTTTTGATGATTCATTCAAGACCAAAAAGGATAAATACTCCACATTCATGGGCGGAAACTTTGCCCTCACGGAGATAGAAACAAACGGCGAAAGCGATGAACACGTCCTTATTATAAAAGACAGCTACGCAAACACAGTTATGCCATACTTTGCCGACAAGTATAAGCACATCTCAATGATAGATATGCGTTATTACCACATCATGGATAAGACCGTCAGCGAATATGTAAAAGACAACGGCATAACAAAGGTCATTTTCCTTTATAATATGGACTTTGTGAACACCGATAACAACTTCATATGGCTTGAATAATTTTGCGCAAGTAGGGGCGACCTCTGGTCGCCCGCTATTTTTATCGTTCCCACGTTTTTACACCCTTTTATAGCACCAACGCTGACCCACAGAAAGAAGGACTTACAATGACATTCACCCCATACAAACGAAAAGCCTTTTATTATGAGACCGACCGCATGGACATAATCCACCATTCCAATTACGTCCGCTGGCTTGAAGAAGCCCGTGTTGACCTTATGGAGCAGCTTGGCTGCCCTTTCCATGAGATAGAGAGCCGTGGCATAGTCTCCCCTGTCCTATCGGTTGAGACACACTACAAATATCCTGTCCGTTTCGGCGACGAGTTTGAAGTGCGCTGTAATCTGTCAAAGTTCAACGGCTGTGCCTATGAGCTTGACTATGAAGTCTTTGACCTTACCACCCAGAAAACAGCCTGCCTTGCCCACACCTCCCACTGCTTCACCACCCCCGACCTTAAACCCGTAAGACTAAAAAAGCATTATCCCGATATCTATGAGAAATTCCTATCCGCATATAAGGCAAGTGAAGAATAAGCAAAAAAATGTACAGCTCCCGAGTTTTTCTCAGGAGCTGTACTTTTGTGTAAAAAATGACAGACGTGACCTGTCACGAAGATAGCAATTCATCAACGCCCTCACGCCACTTTTCAAAGCTGCACAAACCAAGCTTTGCCCAGCGGCATTCAGCGCAAAGGCAATCAAACGCCTTTTTATCCATTTTGCTTCTCAGCCTTACAAGTGCACTGCGATAATTCTCCGCCGAATGACATTCTATCTCAGAAAGCCTGCAAACCTCGCCGTCTTTCTGCGCCACCGTTCCGCCGCAGCCGTCAAGCAAACAGCCGTCCTCTGTCCTGTTCGGGCAGTGCTTGCATATCATATCACTGCCGCACACAAGACGCACCGCAGTGTTCTCGCTCTCCAACCGCTCTTTCACCGACTGCATATTCACCGAAAAGCCGTCGCTGTAGCCTTTCCCCTGAAAAAGCGGCAGGCACAGCAGGTGATGAAATCTAAGCTCAGGCTCTCTTGTAAGCATAGCAGCCTGTCTTTGCAAGTCTGCTTACTACCTCGATGCTGATAAGGTAAGCAGCAACAACTGAGATAACGTCCTTTACAAGATAAGGAACAGAAACGAGAAGTATAGACTTGCCGATAGAAATATTAGCAACGATAGCGTACTGGATAGCGCCAAGCAGGTGGTCGCAAGCAAGACCAGCGATACCAAGCACGATAGCGATGACCTTTCCGCTTATCTTATCAGAGCAGAACTTTGCGCCAAGACCGCAAAGAAGAGCCATAACGATAAATCCATAAATAAATCCGCCGGTGTATCCTACGATAACGGAGAAGCCGCCTGACCAGCCTGCGAACACAGGCACACCGATAGCGCCCAGCAGACCATAGACCAGAGCAGACACAGCGCCGCCCTTCCAGCCGAGGAAATATCCTGCGAGAGCCACAGCGAAAGTCTGGAGCGTAACAGGAACGTGAGTAGGCAGAGGGATAGTTATCTGCGAAAGCACAGCGATTATAGCCGTCATAACTCCAATACCGACTATCTGTTTTGTTTTGTTTTTAGCATTGTTATTCATTGTAAACCTGTCCTTTACATTTTATTTGACAATTAATATTGTATCACATACCAAGTCTATTGTCAACCAAAAATGTTTATTTTGGTATACAATTATAATGTATCGGTAAACGATACTTTTATACAATATTAATAACAAACAGCGAAAACACGGCATTTTTGGTCACTCGCCGTGACGGGCATTTTACGCCGTACATTGTTCGCAACCTCACTTGTGTTATCCGCACATTATTTATGTTTTTACAAACCATGTAGGGGAGCGGCGCCATTTCTGCTTTGCAGG
>CALEJX010000295.1 GCA_937898375.1 uncultured Ruminococcus sp. | reverse complement strand
CGGGCGAACACTGTTCGCCCCTACACATAAATTGCTTAATTCTGCCCGCTTATCATAGGCTTTTTGACGATCTCACATATAAATGATTATAGCCTTTATTTCCCCCTTTGTCAACAAAAAAAGCAGACAGCCTCCGTTATCTGCTCCGTATATTCCGCCTATCCAAGCGCCACATCAAGTATCATCATAAGCACAAAACCCAGCGCAAAAACTATCGTTCCTACATTGGAGTGCGGCTCTTCCGACATTTCAGGTATAAGTTCCTCAACCACAACATATATCATTGCCCCTGCCGCAAAACTTAGAAGATACGGCAAAACAGGGATTATAAACTGCGCCAAAAGTATCGTCAGCACAGCCCCCACAGGCTCGACAACCCCCGACAGAACGCCGTAAACAAAGGCTTTGCCCTTTCCCATGCCCTCAGAACGCAGGGGCAGGGATATTATTGCTCCCTCAGGAAAGTTCTGTATTGCGATACCCAATGACAGCGCAAGCGCACCTGCGGCGCTTATAGCATGGTGGTCAGCCGCCCAGCCTGCATACACAACACCCACAGCCATTCCCTCAGGGATATTGTGAAGCGTCACCGCAAGCACCAACATCGTTGTGCGCTGAAAACTGCTTTTTGCACCCTCCGGCTCGGTGGTGTTCATGTGCAAATGCGGTATCACCCTGTCAAGAAAAAGCAGAAAAAATACGCCAAGCAAAAATCCCACTGCCGCAGGGATAAACCTCAGCCTGCCCATTTTCGCCGACTGCTCCATAGAGGGTATGAGCAAGCTCCAAACTCCTGCCGCCACCATTACTCCTGCCGCAAATCCTGTCAAAGCACGCTGAACAAGATAGTGCAGATTTTTCTTCATGAACAGCACACACGCCGCACCAAGAGATGTTCCAATGAATGGAATAAGTATGCCTTTTACTATAATTGCGTTCATTTTTCTTCCCTGATATGCTTTTTCAGCGCCGCAAAGCTTTCGTCTGACAAAACGTGTTCTATCTTGCAGGCGTCATGCTCAGATATTTTTCTGTCAACACCAAGACTCACAAGCCATTCTGTCAATACAAGGTGCTTTTCGTAGATCTTTTCCGCAACATATCTGCCATCGTCAGTGAGGGTGATAAAGCCATTTTCGTCCATTGTGATGAACTTTCCCTCACGAAGTATCTTCATGGCATTTGATACGCTTGGCTTTGTGACATTCAGCTCTCTTGCAATGTCAATGCTCCTTACCTCGCCGTGCTGCCTGTTCCATATAACAAGTATGGCCTCCAGATAGTCCTCCCCTGATGTGTGAATGTTTCCCATTTGTATGCCCCTTTCTTTGTTAGCTTTAGCTAACTTATATCTTAAAAATTACCGCACATCAACGTGAAGCCAAGAGTACCAAAACAAAGCGTAATTCCACAAAAATCGTTTGAACACGCCATTTGTAGGGGCGAACAGCGTTCGCCCGCATTTTGCAAACTTAGCCGCACCATTCCCGTGCAGTATCAAATGCGTAAACAAATCGGTTAATGTATGCTAACCGATATTTATTATATCACAGAAAATAAGTTTTGTCAAGCAAACAAAAAAGCCGTGACAGACTTTTTCATCTGCCACGGCTTTGTGCATAACTATTTACTTAAATCTTGCAAAAAAGCCTTTCTTCTCATAAGGCTCTCTCTCAGCGGAAATAAAGGTGTAGCCTGTTTTCTCAACAGCTTCTTTAAGCTTTTCGTCAGGGATATCCTCCTCAACTATAGCCACAGTTTCGCCCTTTGCATGGGAAGAACTTACTTTTTTCACCTTGAAGCTCTGTCTGAAAGTATCGTTCATATGTGACTCGCACATTCCGCACATCATGCCGTCTATTTTTACTGTTATCTTTTCCATAGCTGACCCTCCAATGCTTGATAGGTTAGAATTTACTAACTAAGCATATTATAGCACAAGCTCAATTGAAATTCAAGTCCCAAGACAGCCATTTCATCACATTTCACAATCAGAACAGCCGCAAAAAACGCCCATATATGCAGTTTTTCACCTATCCGCCATGCCGCATTAGATACTCTGTGTGCGTTCTAAGTTCAGCCAGCGTGTGAATACTGTCACGGCGTTCCTGAAGCCTGTCGCAAATGCCGTCATCAAGCTTGCCATAAAACGCCCTGCTGCTTGAACTGTTGAGAAGCAGAAAGTTAAGATTTTTAAATGCCATTATCATCACCCATTGGTATTATCCCACAGGCTTGAAATTTTATTCCGCCGTCTGTCTGTTGTTCTCAGCAAGAAGATAGTTCTTCACTTCCCAAAGCTTCTGAGAA
>CALEJX010000294.1 GCA_937898375.1 uncultured Ruminococcus sp. | reverse complement strand
TAATAGCTGAGATACAATATTTTTATCTTTTTACCTATATCGTTCAATAATTTTACATTGCCTATGTTATCTTATTGTAAACAATGCTCATATGCCCTTGACTTATCTGTTTTAATATTTTATAATGATGTATGTACGATTTCGTACATACACATAGGAGGTAAAAATGAACATCAAACTATCAGAACATTTCGGTTACAAAAAGCTATTGCGCTTTACTTTGCCGTCAATCATCATGATGATTTTCACGTCTATTTACGGCGTTGTTGACGGCTTTTTCGTATCAAACTATGCAGGCAAAACACAGTTTGCGGCAGTAAACCTTATCATGCCTTTTCTTATGATATTCGGAGCTGTAGGCTTTATGATAGGCACAGGTGGAAGCGCACTTGTTTCAATGAAACTAGGACAGAAAAAGCCTGACAAAGCAAAAGAGATATTCTCGCTTCTCATATATGGGCTTATAGCCGTGGGTCTAGTATTCACAGTTATCGGCATCGTTACAATGCGCCCTGTGGCTCACAGGCTTGGCGCAACTGACGATATGCTAGAATACTGCGTGACATATGGACGCATCATTATGGTGGCGCTTGTGCCTTTTATGCTTCAAAACGTGTTCCAGAGCTTTCTGGTAACGGCAGAGAAACCGCATCTCGGTTTGTATATAACCATATCCGCAGGCATTACCAACATGGTGCTTGACTGGCTCTTCCTTGCAGTATTTGAAATGGGAATAGCAGGTGCGGCGCTTGCCACTGCAATAAGTCAGTTTATCGGCGGCATTATACCGCTCATATACTTTATCTTGCCTAACAAGTCGCCTCTTAGACTTGGCAAAACTCACTTTGACGGCAAAGCCATACTCAAAGCCTGCACGAATGGCTCATCAGAGTTCATGACAAATGTTTCGATGTCCGTTGTAAATATGCTTTATAATTTTCAGCTTATAAAGCTTGCAGGGCAGAACGGTGTGTCTGCATACGGCGTTATAATGTATGTAAATATGTTCTTTGTGGCTATATATCTTGGCTATTCCATAGGTTCAGCACCTATCGTGGCTTATCACTATGGCGCAGTGAATACAGACGAGCTTCAAGGTCTGCTGAAGAAAAGCCTGCGTATAATTTTCACGGCAGCATTCTTTATAACAGTGCTTGCGCAGATACTTGCGCCTGTGCTTTCAAGCATATTCATTGGCTATGATAAGGAGCTTTATAGGCTTACTGAGCATGGTTTCAAGATATATGCTATCTCCTTTATGCTTGCAGGCTTCAATATCTATGCTTCATCATTCTTTACAGCTCTTAATAACGGGCTTATCTCAGCACTTATCTCTTTTGGCAGAACTCTTGTATTCCAGATATTTAGTGTGCTTATTTTGCCGATATTCTTTGGCATAAACGGAATATGGTCGTCTATAGTAGTGGCTGAAACACTTGCCCTTGTACTTTCTGGCGTTTGCCTTGTTAAAAACAGAAAGAAGTATCACTATGCTTAAAGTCGAACTGAAAGAATTTAACAGCATTATAGGCACTATAGAGGGGCTTTATCACGAAGCCGCGGTAAAACTAGGCTTGCCTGACAGCGAGTTTAATATATTGTATATGATATACGATCAGGGGAGCGGCTGTAAGCAAAGCACTATATGCAGAATGACAGGTCTTACAAGGTCTACCTTGAATTCAGCCTTACAGCGCATGGAAAAAAGCGGCCTGCTTTATCTTAAGCAAGGTCAGGGTAGAAACACCCTTATCTATATGACCGACAAAGGCAATGAGCTTATGCACAAGACCATTGAAAGGGTAGTGGCTGCGGAAAACAGGATATACCTTAGTTGGAGCAAGGACGATCAAGAGAAGTTTGTTTCTCTTAATCGGAGATTTGCCGAGCAGTTCAAGGAAGAGTTAAAAGATATGTAACAAAAAAGTGGTAACTCATCAAAAGTTACCGCTTTTACTATTTATGGTATTATACATTGTCGCTGAAATAAACATCATACCATACAAGAAATGAGAACACTGTCCATATCTTTCTTGAATAATCATACTTGCCTGCACGGTGGTCATCAAGAAGTTGCACAAGCTTATCTGTTTGGAAGAACTGTGCCGATTGGGGAGAAGTGAACTTATCCTTTACTATATTGTAATACTTATCTTCTTTGAGCCATACTCTGATAGGAACAGGGAAGCCCAGTTTCTTTTTCTTAGCTGTCTGTGGAGGGCAAGCTTGAAGTGCCGCAAGACGCATTGCATACTTTGTTTCAGTTTCAGTAACTCTGTCCTTTACAGGTATCTGTTCTGCAAGCTCCATTACCTTTCTGTCAAGGAATGGTACACGAAGCTCGAGAGAGTGAGCCATGCTCATTTTATCTGCCTTAAGAAGAATATCTCCCGTCATCCAAAGGTGCAGATCTATATACTGCATCTGCGTTACCTGATCTTGATCTCTAACCTTGTCATAGAAAGGCTTTGTGATAGCCATAGCGTCAGGAGCGTTTGTCTTTATGCTCAGAATATCCTTACGCTCTTTCTCTGAGAAGATGTAAGCGTTGCCGATAAATCTCTCGTCAAGATCCTTAGAGCCTCTTATAAGGTAGTTTATGCCGTGCTTGTGAGGAAGCTTTTCTGCAACTGCACCCACAGCCTTTCTGATAGGTCTTGGTATCTTGAAGTAGCTTGCCATATCAGCAGGGTTGTGATAGATGTTGTATCCGCCGAATATCTCGTCTGCGCCCTCGCCTGAAAGAACTGCCTTGACCTTTTCAGAAGCTATCTGACATACAAAGAACAGAGCCACAGCCGCAGGGTCTGCAAGAGGTTCGTCCATGTGATACTGTATCTTTGAAAGACTGTTCCAGTATTCCTCAGGGCTGATGACCTTTGAGAAGTTCTCCTTGTGGATATACTTTGAAAATTCCTTAGCATAGCCTATCTCGTTGTATTTCTCGTCCTCGCCAAAGCCTACGGTAAATGTCTTGTCAACATTTGCAACAGCGGCAACATAGCTTGAGTCAACGCCGCTTGAAAGGAATGAGCCGACCTCAACGTCAGCGAATTTGTGTACCTCAACAGAGTTCTTGAATGTGTCTGATATCCTGTTTACCCAATCTTCCAAAGAAGGACCATTGTCAGCATGGAACTTGACTTCCCAATATCTTCTTACATTCATTTCGCCGTTCTTGTATGTAAAGCAGTGAGCGGCGGGGAGCTTGTAAACATTTTTGAAGAAAGTCTCTGTCGTTGGCGAATACTGAAATGTGAGATATGTTTCAAGCACGTCTGTGTTAAGCTCTTTCTTGAAATGAGGGTGGACGAGGAAGCTTTTTATTTCAGAGCCCCACATAAGCGTCTCACCCATTTTTGCATAGTAAAGAGGCTTGATACCGAAGAAATCCCTTGCACCGAAAACCTCGTTTGTGTTCTTGTTGAATATAACGAACGCAAACATTCCCCTCAACTTGTCAAGCATATCCTCGCCCCACTGCTCATAGCCGTGGATAAGCACCTCAGAGTCGGTCTGTGTATAGAACTTGTGACCAGCCGCTACAAC
>CALEJX010000293.1 GCA_937898375.1 uncultured Ruminococcus sp. | reverse complement strand
AGTATTTTGCTACCAATGGGAACGTTTTGCGGTGTGACCGCTTGAAGATAAGGACAGTGTCTTGACAATGAATTTGATGACAAAAAAGATATGTGCAAATGTCTGCGCAGCCGTAATGGGTATAACCGCCGTTGGTATATGCGGCGAGCTGCTGCTGGATAATAAAAGCGTGGGCGCAGAAAAAGCCCCTGCGGTGCAGGTCAAAAACGTTGAAGCTCAAAGCGTTAAGACCACTGCCGCCACTGAGGTCTATGACTTTGTGAAGTTCAAAAAGTCCTCTGTGGATAAGTACGATATGACCTATGCACAGCAGAAAAAACAGGTAAAGACCACAAAGAAAAAGGCTTCCGCCAATGAGTTCACTGTGGAAATTCCGGAGGATAAGGGCGAGTATTACGATATAAAGAACGACCCTGCAAACTTTACTGACACAAGAAGCGTCGCTGACGAGTATTATACTGTCAACGATATAATCTCAGGAAATATCGTCACGCTCAATGGTCATGAACTGCTCTGCCAGATAGTCAACAGCGAGATAGGCGGCGAGTGGGGCGAGGAAGCCATAAAAGCGCAGGCTGTGGCGGCTTATACTTGGGTGAGATTTAACGATTCTATCGGCGCTATACCTACTGTGGGTCTTAAAAGCGGCTATTCTTCAAAGATAGAGAACTGCGTAAATGCCGTTGAGGGTCAGACTGTTATGTATAACGGCAATATCATAAACGCCGTTTATTCTGCTTCAACAGCAGGATATTCTACCACCAGCGAGGATATATGGGGCGTTTCTTATCCATACCTACAGCGTGTAAAGAGCGAGTTTGACGATAAAGACCCTAACTGGGGCATTGAAACTACATATACAAAAGACGAGGTAAAGGAGCGTATCGAGAGCCAAACTGATATAAAGCTTTCCGATGACGTGAAGAACTGGTTTAAAATAGACTCTGCTTTCAGCGGAAAGTATATAAGCGGCGTGACTATCGACGGTCATACGAGCTGTACCTATGAGGGCAATGAAGCTAGGATAACAGGTATCACGCTCTGCAATCTTTTTGATGTGAAGTCTAATGCCATGGAGATAAGCTATAAGGACGGTGTGTTCACTTTCAAGTCCTACGGCTGGGGTCACGGCGTTGGAATGTCACAGTGGGGCGCTTGCTATTATGCCGAGGCAGGCTATACATACGATCAGATACTTACTCACTATTATGTGAATTGCTACCTTGGTCTGTCAGCTGTAAATGACAAGGCTGTAAAGAGAGGTCAGATGTCACAGGACGAGATAGACAAGGAGATAAAAGACTCCGAGATAGTTGACGAGGGCGGAAACGCAACAGGGGATAGTGGTAAGGACAGCGAGCCTGCACAGACTCAGCCTGCCGAGAGCGACACTGTTACCACAGCTCCTGCCACAGAAACGCCTGACACCACAACTTCGTCTGACGTTCAGCCCGAGGGCGACAGCGTACAGCAGAATACAGACGAAATATTATAAGCGAAAGGGAGAATAAAAATGGGATTTTTTTCACCTAAGAATACACCTGAAAATGCAGTAAAGGCACAGATAGACGCAAAGCTTGCCTTTATAAACGATAAGTATACTGAGATAGGCAGATTTGTCAAGCTCAGAATGGCTGACAAGATAGACGAGCCTGAGGTCAAGAACCTTATCGCTCAGATAGACGCAACTCTTGAAGAACTCAAGGACCTTAACAAACAGCTTTTGACCATTAGAGGAATGAAGCTTTGCTCCGGCTGCGGTCAGGAGATACCTGTTAGTATGGCGTTCTGCCCTAACTGCGGAACAAAACAGCCTGAAATGGCTCAGCCTGTTTATCAGCAGCCTGCTCAGGGCGGTGCAGTTCCAATGGGCGCACAGCCTGTTATGCAAAATGGTCAGGGCTATCATAACCACCCTGTTTCTCCTGCTTATGCTCAGCCGCAGGCTAATTCAGTTTATGGCGGAAACGTTCAGCCTGCACAGCCTGTTCAAACAGCCGCTCATATCCCTGAGCCTGCCGTGGCACAGACCGCCGCACCTATCCCACAGCCTGAAACAGCACCTCAGCCTGCGCCAATGCCTGAGCCTGCCGTTCGGCCTTTGATGAATGAGGAAAGACCTGTTGCAGACGCACCTGCTCCACAGCCTGAGCCAACTCCTGTGATAGCAGAAACACCTGCACAAGAGCCTGCTCCTGCACCTGTAAACAACGGATTTGTATTCTGCTCAGAGTGCGGACATAAAGAGCCTGTGGGCGTAAAGTTCTGCTCCGAGTGCGGAACAAAGTTATAATAAAAACATCAAGGCAGCGCAGAATAATAAAGTGCGTTGCCTTTTTGAGTAAGAAGTAAAAGAAGAAAAGGAAGATATTTATGTCAGTGAATATTTTAAGCGAGCTTATGGAGTATGACGTTATACTTGCTTC
>CALEJX010000292.1 GCA_937898375.1 uncultured Ruminococcus sp. | reverse complement strand
TCTTGAGAGTTTTGCCATTCAGCTTAACTGTTACAGACGGCTTTCTTGCTGTGCCGTTGTATGTGTAAGTTGTTGTGGAAAGGCTAATGCTTGCAGAACTAATGTTGGTCTTTGCAAGTGCAGGGATCTCAGCCGTTTCAAGGACTTTTTTGCATACTGTACACTCTCTGTGCTTAGAGCCTTTAACGCCGATAGAAGCCGCTTTGTCGGTTATCCAACCGCTTGACTTGTGACCTGTGGCTGGTATAGTTTCGGTGTAGGAGTCACCACATGAGCAGGTGTATTTTACTGTGCCTGCGGTGGTGCAGGTGGCATTGCTGAGGACAGTTTTTGTATAGCTGTGTTCGTGGTAATCGTCCAGCGCATATGGGGAGATCTTGTAAAGGGTCGGCGCTGAATTATTTGTGACATACCATTTTACCATGCCGTCACTGCATACAACAGGCTGGCAGTCTGAAAGTCCGAAGGAGTGAGAAACGGCTTTGGCAACTGTTTTGCCGGTCGAGTCTACTGTCATTGTCTTTGTGGAGGTCTTGCCTGTGGAGGTGTTGTATTCTTCCCACATAACAAGGAACAGATTGTCATTTATCTTGAGAAGCTGAGGAGTGCGGCAGGTCACTTTGCTTGATGTGCCGTATTTTGTGAGAGCAATGTTCTGCGTTTTGTTGAAAAGCTCGTCGGTGACGCTTATGTAAACATTTCTGGTTCTGCAACTGCTTGAAACGTCTTTTGCATGGGCTATCAGACATTTTCCGCTTCCAAGCTCAAAACCGCCAATGGAAGCGCCTGTGTAGTTGTTACTGTTCATTTCAAACATAACAGGGATAGAAACGCTGACCGCTGTTGATTTTCCGTCTGCCTTATATTTTGTAAGGGTTATGCCGTTTACAGAGAGATAAGAGCCGTTCATCATGTAGTTGCTTGACTCTGAATGGTCAACTCTGTAAATGTATTTTCCGCTTTCGTCCGCTTTGATGAACTGGTTGAACGAGTGGCTAACATAGCCTTTCGTAAGATTTGAAACGTCATACATTGAGTCGGTGAGGGTCATTGATGATTCATCAATGGTGAAAAGCATATTTGCCTGATGATTTATGCCGTCGCTGTCTGCATACATCTCATGGCAGGTGTAAACATAAAGCTTCCCGCCCGCTTCTTCCATTCTCAGCGAGCCTGCCGAAAACGGCTTTGTTGTATTGACTCCTGAGATACTGCATGAATTTACCTTGTTCCAGCTTTTGGTGTATTTGACAACTCTCACAACTTCCTTGCTGTCGCTTTCGGCAGTGTTGTTCTGACCGAACACAAGATAGTTATAGTCTTTTCCTGAATAGAAGCCGCCGAAAATGTTAAGCTCTTTTGAAATGGTGCGCTGTGAGATAAGCGTTTTGCCGTCTGCGGAATAATTTTCTACCACAATGCCGCTTGAAGTGTTTTCAAGTCTTGTGAGCGTTCCATCGCTGTTTGGTACAAGATACGAATTTGTGACCGATGACCATTTGCTGTAATGATTGTCTGAGGCATTGTCTGTTGCACGTCCGCTGAGTATAGCGGCAGAGCCTTTTGTGTCGTTTCCTAATGGCGTAACTGTCACTGTACAGTTTGCTTTCACGCCGTTGTCGGTGGTGGCAGTTATGGTGCATACGCCTGCCTTGTTTGCATATACCTTGCCGTCTTTTGTAACAGAAGCCACGGAATTATCACTGCTGGACCATGTAAAGTTATAGTCTATATCAGAATTGCTTTTTGCAGAAAGCTCGAAATTTTCGCCTGTTTTCACTGTGGCAGAAGAATTTGAAATGGTAGCACTGCTCGGCTTTTTCCAATCAATGTTCTCTGCATAGAAATTGCCGTCAGTATCACGCTCTATGGCTGTCACAGTGCCGTTCACATAATACAAAGCAAAAACAGGATAAGCTGTTTTGTTGGAAGCCACCTGCTTGAAATCGCTGTTGAACTCCATAAGAGTGCTGCTATTTACATACATGATAGTGCTGTCATTTTCACTGTTGTATACAACTCTTGTTCCAACACTGTTGTAAAAGTCATCGTCAGTTTCGTGTTCAGCCCTTGAAACTCTTCCAAAGAAAGTAAGGGTTTCGTCTGATGACATATCAAATTCGGCAGAGTTCATAATGCTTACAGCGCCTCTTGCGGCGGAAGTCCATGCAAGCTTGCCGTTATCAAGCATTTGTGCATTGTCATAATGATAATCATAATATTTCTGATAGAAATAGTCGATGTATTTGTCAGATACAGCTATTTTGTTATTTGATATGTTTCCAACGCCAAGTGCGTTCATGTTGTGGCTGTAGCCCCAGTAAACATAATCAGCGCTTCTTTCAAAATAGAAGTTACCATTTGTGCTGTCAAAGCCTGAGAACTTTGTTATGGCAACGTCAGTGCTGCAAGAGGACAGCTTGTTTCCGTTTGAGTCCAGCAGAAATAAATTATCGCCTTTTTCAGCTCCACTGCTGTCCGTTACATAATAATATATCCTGCCGTTATCGTCCACGCCAAAACAGTTTGGATAATTTAAAATGCCATTAGGCGTGTATTTGCTAACGTCAATGCTTTTGACCACTTTTTCTGTATCTGTATCAAAAGTCTTTATGTAATATGAATATGACGAGCCGCTGACGCTGGAATCATATGTGCTTGTATCTCTTTCGATATAATAGATCTTAGAGTTATTTGCATATACATTTATAATGTCACCAAGCGTAGTTACAGTTCTCACGGAGTTGTCGGAAAAGCTGTAGAATTTAATTAGCTTCTTGTTGTTTTCCACAGTATAATAGTACAGCCCGTTTTTAGTGGCAGAAACCTCGTTTACGAAAACCTGATCAGAGTTGTCGAATGTCAGAAAATCTGACGGCATTTTTACAGCTCCGTTTGCTGAATAAGCCTGTGCTGATATGGCAGTTTTCCCTAATATTCCGCTAAGGCTTTCAGGAAGCGGAAGCAGTGTGGCAGAAGCCGTCATAAGGAATGCAGTAAGTCCTGCGACAATTTTTTTAGTCAACATATTTATCCCTCATCTTTCCATGATATTTACCCCCACCCTATGTGTACATTATACTACTTTTTTCTTCTGATTTCAAGTAAAAAACTCCGCCGCAGCATAATGCCACGGCGGAGCTTTTTAAGACTTTGGGGGTAGATTACTTGTTGCCTGCTGTCTTGTAAGCGTCGATCATCTTCTTGCTGGTGAGTCCAGAACGCCGAGCATATCTTTCTCCGTTCCTAATGTATGTCATCGGCTCTGATTCACCTGTCAGAAGTTTAATTTCCAGTTTCATTGTGTTCTTATTTATTGGAACTACACTTATACGGTCTATGACTGCCTTTGCCATTTCGTCGACCTGTTCCTTGTTCATTGGTAGGCTAGGATCATACATTTCACGGAAGTATTTTTCAATCCGCTTTATAGCTTTTGCATAACTATTGTCGTTTTCGCTTTTCTTTTCGATAAATCTTATCTGATGTTCTATTTCTTTTATTAGTTCACTGCTCTCGGTATTACGTTTTGTAAATTCTGATTTTGTGATAAGCTCCTCCATATAAAGTTCAAGGAGCTTATCACGTTTTTTATTTTCTTTTTCAAGCTGTGCTTTCAGACTCTTGATTTGCCTCATTGCCTCCGCAGAATGGTCTGATTCTTTGTATATACGCAGGAATGTTTCAACATAATCCTCGAGGTTTTCAGCAATATCTTTGAAAAATCCAGATAGCATTTTATAAAGTTCTGATTCCATTATTGCAAATGAAGCACAGCTTTTTGCACCTTCTTTCTTTTTTTCTGAGCATATCCATTGATATATTGGCTGACCTTTTGATACGCTGTTTGAGTAACTTGTTCTCCAATATGGCTTGTCGTGAGCTGCACACCATATCTTACCGGTGAAGACACTTGTGTCTTTAAATGAGTGTTCACGGCTTTTTATGGCAGCACTTCTTGTTTCAAATATTCTGTTGCACTTGTTCCATATTTCCTCAGATACTATGGCAGGTACGACTTCGCCTGTTTCGTCTTTGTACATCACCCATTCTTCTTTGGGTAAAAAACGCTGTTCTTTTGTGCGGTAGTCAACTATTCTTACTTTGTTACCACAGTAAAATCCTTTGTATTTTGGGTTTTGTATAATGCCTGAAACGGTGTTGTGATGTATCCTTGTACCATTGCGTCCACGGTAGCCCTTATCATATAGTATTCGTTCTATCTTTCTGACGCTCATATCACCAGTAGAGTAAAGGTCAAATATCATTCTTACCATTTCTGCTTCAGGTTCGTTTATGACAAGTTTACAGTCATCTTTATCATAGCCGAATATACGATTGTTGCCCATAACATTTCCGCTTTCTATTGAACGCTTGTGACCCCAGCGAACACGTTCAGAAAGCTTCCTGACTTCATCAGCGGCGATGCTTGACATTATAGTAAGACGCATTTCGCTGTCAGAATCAATGGTACAAATGTTATCATTTTGGAAGAACACTCCTACACCTGCTCGGAGAAGATCACGGGTATAGGTAAGGCTGTCGATAGTATTTCTTGCAAAACGGCTGACTTCTTTTGTAAGTACAAGGTCAAACCTTCCTGCTTTTCCATCTTCGATCATTCTCATAAATTCAGCACGGTTTTCAGCGTGTTCTCCTCTGACCCTGT
>CALEJX010000291.1 GCA_937898375.1 uncultured Ruminococcus sp. | reverse complement strand
CAGTTATCACTGAGAAGCTCCTGCAAAAGAAGCATATCCACATTCACGGCACCGAAATCATTCTCCAGCACGCCTATTTTACAGCCCTTATCCAAGAGATAACGGGCATATTTTTTTATAAAAGTGGTCTTACCTGCCCCGAGAAATCCCGTCACAAGGTCTACCTTGGTTTTCTTTTTTTCACTCGCTGTGTTCATAGTTAAAGCCTCCTAACGGTTATATTATACCACATTGATACGGCTTTGGCAATGACAGAAATAAAAAAACACGCTCCACAAAACGTGAAGCGTGAATTGGTACAGGGGCACGCCCCTGCTACTCTGTATTTCATTCAGCAAAACTCTCGCAGCGGAATAAAAAAACACGCCTTACACAACGTAAAGCGTGAATTGGGTGCAGGGGCACGCCCCTGCTGGTGCGCCAGAAGGGACTCGAACCCCCGACCTACTGGTTCGTAGCCAGTCACTCTATCCAAAACTAAAACCACAAATTTCTTTCAGTTAAACAAAATATCATGAAAATGGCTGCTAAGACTTTGGCAGCCATTTTGATGATATTTACACATATCATCAAGCATAGACAGGGTAGCTCCCTGAGCGGCAGGACGTTCTCCCCTGCCGCTTTTTCTGTGCTTAATACGGAGAACTTAAACATTTTCAGAAAGGGTGTTTTAAATGGAGAACACAAAAACAAAGATCGTATCCGTTGCAAATCAGAAAGGCGGAGTTGCCAAAACAACTTCGGCATTCAATATTGCCGCTATTCTTGCACAGCGAGAGAAAAAAGTCCTTATGATAGACCTTGACCCTCAGAGCAGCTTGTCAGTATCGTGTATGAAATACGAATATGACCCCGATGATATCACGATCACTGAGCTTATGTCATCTATCATCAATAAGAAAACCATTGATTTCAATACGGCTGTACACCACAACGAGCTGAATAATATTGACTATATCCCTGCGACTATAACGCTTTCAGGAATTGAAGTTGACCTGTGCAGAACACGCTGCTGCGAAATGGTGCTGAAACGTGTCCTTAGTAATTACGTCGGCTGCTATGACTACATCATCATAGATTGTCCTCCGTCACTGAGCAACCTGCTCTATAATGCGCTTTCCGCAGCAGATATGGTTTTAATACCTGTACTTGCTCAGGAAATGGCACTGAGCGGAATACCGCTTCTTCTTGACAGCATTGACGATATCCATGAGTACGCTAACCCTGAGCTTGAAATACTCGGCGTGTTCGCAACATGGGCAGAGAAAAACAACACAATGTCCGCTGAAGTCATTGAGTCGATAAAAACCGCATTTAATGATAAATACCTTGGCAGCATAAGCAAGTCAAAGGCAGCTCAGGACAGCAGCCGTGAGGGTATCGCTCTATGCAACTACAAAATCAGCAGCACAAATAAATACAAGAATATGCTCGCAGACGAGTATCGTGTTATAGCTGACAAAATAGAGTGTGTCACGGTGACACACTAAGGAGGTTTCAGTATGATAGATATAAAACGCTCCGCAAATCGTCCAAGAGCTAACTTCTCAAATAACTTTGAGGAGCTTCTCATGGATAAGCAAAAGGTGGTTTCGCTGCCTATGTCAAAAATTGAGCCATTCAGCTTTAATGGTGATCCACAGCCATTTGCAATAGATGAAAATGAGATATCTGCACTTGCCGACTCTATTTCAAAGTGTGGACTTATCACACCGATAATAGTTCGCAGCATTAGCAGCAACAGCTATCAGATACTCAGCGGTCATAAAAGATACGCTGCTTGCAAAAAGCTTATGTACCTTGACATTGACGCCGTTGTTATCGAGGTCACTGATGATAACGTGGCTTTTGATATAGTCTGCCAGGCGAACATTCAGCGTAAAGAGCCACGTCCAAGCGAGCTTTCAAAAATGTTTAATACATACCTAAGTCTGAGGAAAAACGTTTCAGAAGACCTTACAGTAAATGAGATAAGCAATATGTTCGGTATATCCCGAAAAACCATTTACCGCTATGCAAATATCTCACACCTTGATAATGGATTGGCAGATTTGATAGACGGCAAAGCTATTCAGATAAAGTTCATTGAGCCGCTTGCAAAGCTCAGTCCTGAGCAGCAGAAAGCCATAGCAGACTATTACAATTATGACGAACGGCTCAGTTCAAAAGAGCTGACATTGGTTATAGAGCAAATGACAGACAACGGAAGCAGTGATATCTATGATATCATAAAAGCTATAAGAAATCTGTCTGAAAAGAAAAAAGAGCCATACAAGAACAGCTTATACAACGAAATGTATATCAAAAAGCCGTCATGTATGCAGAACATGACCGAAAGTGAGCTTGACAAGATAGTGTATGAGCTGCTTGATAAATATCTTGAAAATAATTTTAAGAGTACAAAAAAAGTTACCACAAACGAAAAATAATATGATATAATCATAGCACAGGAGGAAAAGTAATGAACATGACGTTCAAAATAGACATAGACCGCAGAAAAGTCGAAGCTATCCGCTGCTATATGCCTGACGGAAACATTGAAGAGCTGCTCAATGAGGAGATAACCAAAGCTGCTGAAAATGTGGTGAACAGGCTGTACAGCAAGACTGTTCCGAAAAAAGTTCAGGAATATCTCAGAAAATCGGCGGAGATGAAAACTGACAGCAAGAAAAAGGCGGAGCAGGTCAATGAGTAGCGGTGTCATAAAAACATTTGGCAGCAATCATCAAACCGCCTTGTATATGGCTAAAGACAAACGGCTGTATGAGATAGTATCAATAGACAATGATTGTGCTGTAATGGCGGCGTTTAATAATACGTTTGCGGTGGCTGCG
Source organism: uncultured Ruminococcus sp. (assembly GCA_937898375.1). Lineage (GTDB taxonomy): Bacteria > Bacillota > Clostridia > Oscillospirales > Ruminococcaceae > Hominimerdicola. The sequence goes on along the minus strand of CALEJX010000291.1, from coordinate 2,461 downwards.
AAGCCGTTTCTTGATGAAGTAAACAATGTAATAGACTATTCGAGCATTGAATACTTTGACCGCATATCACAGGCGAAAAGCTACAGTGATAGGCTTCACAAGTGCTTTGACAGTTTCAAAGCAGAAGAAAACATCAAAGAACAATGTGTCACGGTGACACACTCAAATAACATCACTCAAAAGCATAAAAGTTTGTAATTGAAAGAGGAGGACCATTATGAACGAAAACAGGAATTTTAACGAAGATTTTGAAATTGAGCAGGCAGGACCAGAAGATGTTGGCTGCGACCGTTATGAGTATGAGCTTACTCCAGAGGGTACATACGTCCCGAAGATAGCATACACAAGTGACCCAGAAGAAGAAAAGCTGCTTAAGAAGCCTATCCGCAGATGGGGACGTGCCTGGATGAAATGGATGGAAGCAGAATATCCAGCAGACGTTGACATTCTCGTGTGCGAATGTCGTTGGCAGATCATTCCAAGAGAAATAGATATCGAAGCTGAGGAGAGGTTTGACGAGCTTGACGAGATCTACAGAAAAGATCACCCACGTCCTACTGAGTTCAATGCTATACGCAAATGGGAAAAGGAAAGGCTCATGACGCTCGAACATCAGGTAATGGAGGAGATCGTTTATAAGCTCCGTGAATAGGTTTCATATGGCAGCAAATGTAAGGATATATATAAAATATATAATTTTCGTTGACAACAGCATAAAAATCTGATAAAATAAAGGTGAAAACAAATGTATCACAGAAAGGACGCTTATGTTAAAATCCGAAAAAGCCAAGCTATATGACGCAAAGGCGAAATGGTTGCTTTCAAGAAAAGATATATTTGCAAACATTCTCAAGTACGCAGTAAGAGAGTTCAAAGACTGTACCCTTGACGAGATAATCGCTTGTCTTGAGGGCGAACCTGAGATAGGCAACGTTCCTGTTGATGACAGTCCTGAGCTGATAGACGCAGCAGGCAGTGAGTCCGTTTCGGAAAATGACGGCATACGCAGTTTTGACATCAAGTACAAGGTCAAGCTTCCGAACAGCAACGAGCAAGCCGAGCTGATAGTCAATCTCGAGTCACAGAACAAATACCACAATGGGTATACACTGGAGAAACGAGGTATATACTATCTTAGCCGCCTTATCTCATCGCAGTACAATGTTGAGTTTGCAAATTCAAATTTTGATGATATGAAAAAGGTGTATTCCATTTGGATATGCACCCACGCTCCAAAAGCATTGGAGAACACTATCACAGAGTACAGCTTTCAGCCGACAACAATAGTTGGAAACGGCGCTGTAGACAAGAAGAAATACGATATGATGTCCCTTGTAATGATAAATCTGGGAAAGTCAGATAAGAATTACAGTGGATTGATAGAAATGCTTGACCTGCTTACGAATATGAGAAGAGTACCAGTGGAAAAAGCAATGGATATTCTTGAAAAGAATTATGGAGTCAAGTTTAAAAACAGACTAAAGGAGGTCGATGATATGTGCAATTTAAGTCAGGGATTTTATGATGACGGCAAAGCTGAGGGCATAATTGAAGGCAGAGCTGAGGGCGAAGCTAAGGGCTTAATAAATGCCGCCAAAGAACTTGGCGCAAGTTATGAAAAAACGCTTGATATGGTAGCTGACAAGCTGCACATATCACATGAGGACGGCAAGAAATACATGGATATGTATTGGAATGCGTAATGCTGACTATAGCGTAGTTCAGGAACTGAGGTCGATGATATGTGCAATTTAAGTCAAGGCTTTTATGACGAGGGCGAAGCTAAGGGCAGAGCCGAGGGCAGAGCTGAGGGCGAAGCTAAGGGCAGAGCCGAGGGCGAAGCTAAGGGCTTAATAAATGCCGCCAAAGAACTTGGCGCAAGTTATGAAAAAACGCTTGATATGGTAGCTGACAAGCTGCACATATCACATGAGGACGGCAAGAAATACATGGATATGTATTGGAATGCGTAATGCTGACTATAGCGTAGTTCAGGAACTGAGGTCGATGATATGTGCAATTTAAGTCAGGGCTTTTATGATGACGGCAAAGCTGAGGGCATAATTGAAGGTAGAGCTGAGGGCGAAGCTAAAGGTAAAATGCTGGCAAAAGTTGAAATGATCGACAACCTTTTAGCAAAAGGTTTTAAGCTATCCGAAGCTTTGGAGCTTGCAGAGCTTGACGAGGAAGCATATAACAAGTTCAAAGCGAAAAAGTAGCCTTGTCTGTGAATAAAAAAATCGAATACAAACGTAAGGACACTTGAAATTTCAGGTGTCCTTTTTTGTTGACAAATGTTACTTTAAATGATAAAATGGGAGAATGAGGAATGATTTGGTATACTATATTTATAATCATATTTCTGTTTGGAATATTGTACATTGCAAATAACAAGAAGAACAGCAGCGAATTAGTAACATCTATTATTGATAAGTTTTGCTTATTAGCCTTATATGTTATG
>CALEJX010000290.1 GCA_937898375.1 uncultured Ruminococcus sp. | reverse complement strand
TGCCGTATTCGAGCTTGCCCGCAGGAACTTCCATAAGTGCGGTCTTGAAAGGATAGCGGAACTGCTTCACAAAGTAAACATTCTCGTCCTCATCAAGAGCAACAATGCAAACTCCGCCCGGGTGATGAATGACCTCACGAAGTGTCTTGTAGCCGTTTTCAAGCTCTACATCATCACAAGTCAGGTGAACGACCCTGCCCTTGTATATCTCTTTTTCACTGATAGTTTTTTCGTTCTGATACATTTTATATCCTCCCTTTCAGGTTTATGCGTTCTTTTCAACAGGCTGAGCTTCTTCTTTTTTCTTTTTGCTTGTAAATCTCACTGCTCCAAGGTAAACGATAAGCGAGCCGAAGCCAACGGCTGTTATTACCTTGCCCCAGAAAAGTCCCTTTGTTTCGTATGTGAACTGAATATCGTTTGTGCCGGCAGGACAAAGGACAGCCATGAAGCCATAATCCACCTTTTCTATCTCAACGTTCTGACCGTTCACCTTTGCGCTCCAGCCGTCATCATATGGAACTGAGAAGAACACAAGGTTATCCTTGTCAAGATCGATCTTTGCGTTGAAGCCGTAGGAGTCATAGCTGAATGATGAGCAGCTGTTTGCACGTCTGTCAAGACAGTTCTGATAATACTCATCTGTTGAGTAGTCAGTACCCTTAAAGCTGTAGTATCTAAGGATATCATTGTATTTTGCAGCCTGCTCAGGGGTGAGCACAAGGGCTTTCATGAGCATTGAGGTCTTATCTACCTCGGAAGCCTTCTGAATGTCGCTGTCAAGACAGTAGTAATCATATGTGAAGCCCATTGGCACATAGTATTTGTTTTCGTAAATGTTGAAACCATTCTGAGTGTCAACGTACTCAAAGCCGTAAAGATTTGTAAGAGTTTCAGGTTTTGATACCTCTGTTGTACCCTTTCTCTCGCTTTCAGTTAGCTCATTGAAATAATATTTTACAGAGAACAGGCTTCTCAGCGGATAAACTTTAGTTTCCATTCTTGAAGCAACATCTCTCGTCTGTCCTATGGAGCTGTAGAAATCCATGATAGATGTTGAAACAACGCTGTGGAAACATCTCATCGATGAAAGTTTCCAGAACATACACCAGTTATCAACATTTTCTGAGGTGTCTATCCTGTAGAAATTGTTGTCAGCATTGTAGTTCTCAGATTGCGACTCAAGCTTGTCCATGTTGATGTTGTCGCCTCCGTTTATTGCTCTGTTGATGTAGTCAGTGTTGTCAGTGCCCTGTGTTACGCCGTATACGATAGAAGATGTCATGCAGATAACAACTGCCGCCGCCGTCATTGCGGAAGCAACTTCCATGTAGTCGACCTTCTTCTCTGCGACCACATATATAAGCACACCAAGCATTATTGTCATTACTATAGTAACGATAGCCTGAATGTAGTAAAGCTCGATATATTCAGGCACTTTGCCGTAGGATACAACGCCGTTTTCATTTGTCGGCAGCAGACCGATACCAATGAATATTGCACATACTACACAAACAGGTACAAAGCCCTTTTTCAGATCGTCCTTGTTTTCTGCAATGACCTTTGCTGTCATAAGGCACATAAGCAGGATAGGCATATAATACCACCTTGCGTAATATGACGCATTGAACAGCACGAATGAAGAGTTCAGTATAGGCACGCAAGCCATTATGCCGAACACAACGATAGCCTTTGTGAGCCAACTGTCTTTGCCTTTCTTTCTCGTTCTCATAAATGCGATAACGCCTGCCATTGAGAACATAGGCAGATAGCCTGCCATTGAAGCCCACCTTGCCTTGTCGGAGTTGAGGATATTTATTCTTGCAGGCATATCGGAAAGCATAAAGAATGATTGGATAATTCTTGGTATTCTTACATTTTCGCCGTATATAACAAGGTCAAGACCGTAAAGTCTTTCGTTTACACGGTAGTTGCCCATTACGCTCAGCGCTGACGGCAGGAAGATAACAGCGGATATCATAACGCCGATTATAGCCTCGAGGATAAGCAGACCGAACTTCTTCATGTCAATGTCAAAGTCCTTGTCAAGACATCTCAGGAAGAAGTAGATAACAATGAATACGACCTCGCAGGCAAAGAAGAAATAGCTTATTGTGGCGCATATTGCAACCGCTACCGCAAAAGGTCCTTTTTTGTTCTTTTGTACCAACAGCTCAAATCCCAAAAGCATGAGAGGGAAGAACGCCGTTGCGTCATGGAAGTGGTTGAAGAACACATTGTAGGTCTGGAAGCCTGAGAAAGCGTAAAGCAGACCGCCTATAAAGCAGGCGCTTGTGTTGTCAACAAAAAATCTGATGTAAGCGTAGGCTGTTATTGCGGCAATAGCCGTTTTCAGCGCAAGAAGCCATGGTATCAGATAAGGCACTGCACCTGACGGGAAAAGTGTGGTGAGCCAAAAGAATGGCGAGCCAAGGAGATAGAAAGCATATGAGCCAACAAAGCTCGAGCCTAAGTCCGTTCCCCAATCCCAGCCCATGTTGCCGCTGCGAACAGCGTCATGACAGTGCTGATAGAACATCATCTGCTGTGAGTTGAAGTCACCATAGTAGAGAAAAATGCCCTTGTTCACTATCATAGACGGAATGAACGAGATCATCATGCCGATAAAAGCCACCGCAAACAGCAGCAGATACTTTTCTTTTGGCTTGCTGTCAGGGCTTTTTAGAAGTCCGTTTTTCTTAAACATTGTCTTGTCCTCTTTTTCTTTACTGATAATATATTGGTAAAAAACCATACACAATTTATTATATCACAGCTACATATAAAAATCAATGTTTTTTAACAGCCTTTAATTAAAAAAGCTCATATGCCAAAAGCATATGAGCCAGTCTGTTGCAAAAATGTCAAATCAACGGGCGAACACTGTTCTCCCCTACATACAAACAATGTAAATACGCAAAAGCATATGAGCATAGTTACAATATTACTTATTTCCTTTTCTCTGAACGATAAAAATTCCCGAGCATACAAGTAATAACGCCATTATCCCTTGAACGCCGAATATCCCCTTTTCTCCAAGGAGTATCGTTGAAAGAAGCACTCCGCACACAGGGTTCATAAAGCCGAAAATCGCAACCTTTGAAACAGGATTGTGCTTCAAAAGCACCGACCACAGGGAATATGCCGCCGCCGACACAAAGGCAAGATACAACAGCATTATAAAAGCCTTTGCGCTCATGTGACCAAGCCTGCCGCCCATTAAAAAGCCTATGACAGTGAGAACAGCCCCGCCGAAAACGAACTGCCAGCCGCTTAGCATAACAGGGTCTTCTGTTTCGGAGTAGCGTTTCATGTATACTGATGAAAAAGCGTATGCACAGGTGCAGAGAAAAATAAATCCGTCACCGAGAAAATTGAAGCTTACCCCCGAAAGTCCGCCAAGATTTATAACGATTATCCCCGAAAAACCAAGTATACAGCCTGCTATTTTCACAGCGGTGAGTTTTTCAAGCTTGTATAAAAGCGAAGACACAAGTATGGCTATAAAAACGTTCGCCCCGACTATTATCGCCGCCTTTACCCCCGTTGTGTGGGCAAGACCTATGTAGTAGAAAAAATACTGCAAAATGGTCTGAAAAAGGCTTATTATCGTAATTTTCGGAATGGAAGACTTTGTTGGCAGGAGAATTTTTCTCTCTGCTGTGCTTCCCATGGCAAGCGCCATTAGCCCTGCTATAAAAAATCTTATGCCCCCGAACACAAGCTGCGAGCCGCTGTCATTGGTGGTGATGTTCATAAGGCTGTAGCCTATTTTTACGCAGGAAAATGCGCTTCCCCACAGCATACAGCATATTGACGCAAGAACAGCCACTACCCAAGTTTTTGTCAGAATATCTTTTTTCTCGTTCATACATTATCCTATCTATAGCAATTTTCATAGAAAGACCGCAGCGGCGTAAAATGCTGCTGCGGTCGAAAGTTACTTCTTGTCTTTTTTTGCTTTCTTTTCCTTTTTGCGCTTCTTCTTGTTTTCCTTTATTATCTTCAAAGGGTCGCCGAAACGCTCCTTATCGTCCTTGACAGGCTCGATAGTCTCGCTCTTTGTCATGATATCAGTCATCTGCTGCAAGAGCATTGACTCCTCGAACATATCCACAGCTTCCTCGCAAGTTTCAGCCTTGCCGTCCACAAGAAACTGCTTTATCTGCTGAACGTTCTTCATATAGTCAAGTGACATGAAAGGCACTCTCTTTTCAAGAGCCTTGTAGTAATCGTCTCTCTGACGCTCTACCTGCTTTATCCTGTCATCGAGCATTATTATCTGCTCGTTTATGCCTTCGTTCACTTCCACCTGCTTTTGCTCAGCCGCCGTAAGTCTGTATTTGTTAAGAGCGATACCAAAAACGCCTGCACCGATAAAAATAAGCAGACCAGCAATAATGCCCACTATGATAAGCTTTGTGCCAAGAATGAGCCACAGCAGAAGAAAAGCCAACACTCCAACTCCTGCGCTTATGCCCAAGGCTTTTATTATCTTGCTTTTTATGTTAAAGTTTTTCACAACATAATCGTTGTCATGAATATAAGTTTTGAGGTATTCCTTGTTTTCCTTGCTGACCGTCACAGCGTCCTCAAACTCAAAATATCTTTCAAAGTATTCGGCAGCACGGTCGATTTTTTCAAGCTCAGTTTCGTTAGCCATATATACTCCCTCAGATCACGAAAATTTGTGGGTGCGTTATAGTGAACACTGCACAAATTACGCCGCATATTTCCCACCACATTACCACAATTATAACACACAGCATGACTTTTGTCAACTATATTCGCCCTTGTTTTCGTAAAATAAAGCCATGGTATTTTTACGCTCTTTTACCATTAAAATGCCCTATATAGGCGAAAAAAGGAGGGCGAACATTGTCCGTCCCCCCGATATTACTATGTATTCTATTCAGCTGTTTCGTTGTTTGTAACAGTGATGTCAGGTGATGAAGCTTCACCCTTTTCAGCAGCTTCCCTAGCCGCCTTGCGCTCCTTTGCTACCTTTATAAGTGTCTGCTTGATAGACTCGAGCATTTCCTGTGTGAAAGGAAGATTTTCACCGAATGGGTTTACAACAAAGCCCTGAACCTTTGGCGTCTGCTCAGTGAGAGCGGCTATATCCTGAAATCTCATTGCAAAGCTCTGGAAAGGCTTGTCATACTGGAGCTTCTTAGCTTCCTCTGGGGAAGTGAAAACAGGGAAAAATGTACCGTTTGTCTTGTTGTTGTTAAGAAGAATGAACTTAGCCTTGCTCTTGTCCTCAAAATTAACATGGTTTTCAGCGTCGGTAACAAG
>CALEJX010000289.1 GCA_937898375.1 uncultured Ruminococcus sp. | reverse complement strand
TTGTACAAAAATTTGCTTTCCACGCTATGCCATTATTTTTTGTTTGATTTTGGTAAGTGTTGCAATGTTCATTGTCCATATAGAGCAAACGTTCACCGTCCTCTGTAACAGCAGGAAGAGAAACTATAGCCTGTCTGTTTGAAATAGGATCTGTATCATCCCAAATACTACGGCCAACGATCTCATCAAATCTTTTATATCCATTTTTTATCGTTATTGTGGTATTTGATGATATTTTATAACCCTTTGGCTCGACAAGTTCAAAATATGCTGCATCACGTGAACAGTCATATTTGCCTACTTTATTTTCTCCGGTGTAATAATTAAACCCATAATAGTCATCAGTTTTTCCAAAAAGATATGAAACAAGCATACCAAAAATCTCGCAATTAGGTGCATTGATCGTAACTCCATCAAAATTAACATTATGGATATTCCAATAGCCTGTAGTGGAAAAGACAAGAGCTCCAAGATCATTGCACTGAGTATTAATTGTCGAGTTAGACACATTCAGTTTGTCGAGTGTAACTTCTACTCTATACCAATCATGACCAAGAAAGCCACCGCTTGTTTTACAGCCATTTGGGGACGTTCTCTTTATAGTCAACTCACTGATAGTAACGTCTTCTATGTTCACTAAATTACTATATACAACTATTCCAGTTGAATCATCATATTTTGGAATTACATCACTTGCACGTATTTCAGCGATAAGTCCGCCAACTCTTGAGTTACCATTATTTTTGGAAGTATCTCCTTTGTGATCGTCAGTTATATTTCCACTTACTGTAACTTTACCGAAAGTAATACCACTTTCAGGTGTTTTAGTTACACCGCCAACCATTCCAATAACGCCGCCAATAACAGTGCAGTCTACCGTTGTTGTGTTATTACTGTATGTAAGGTTTGCTTTTACAACAGAATTAGTGAATGAAACTTCACTTGTGGCATCATCTATATACCCCACAAGTCCGCCGACAAAATTTGTATACGCACCGCTTGGAGATGCGGTCACATCAGCGGTAACGCTGTCGATAGTCAAAGCTCCGCTGTTATATGCAGACACAGAGCCAATATAACACATATTCTCGTCATTTGTGTTATCACCGACAACATTGAACGTGGAATCAAGCGTCAAATCACTTATTTTTGCACCGCTTGTCTTTGCAAAAAGTCCGTTATAAGTATGGAAAACTACATTTGCATCATTTGTTCCAACAGTCATAGTGAATGTTTTATTATTACCGTTGAACGTACCTGTGAACGTATCCTCACCATTATCACGCATAAAGCCAGTAAGACCTGTGTCACTTATATCAACATCTGCACCAAGGCTGATATTTGCCGCAAGCATATCTGCTTTGCTTACACCGCTGTACTTAACAAGATCATTGCTGTTATGCTGCATTATCAAAGCAATTCTTGCAAAATCTGCTTTGTTAGTAATTTCCACATCATTGTTTTCAAAGCCTTTTATCGTTACAGTGTGGGCGATTTCATCGAAAAACAAAACATCGGTAGCTCTGTCCTGATTTATGTCCACACTCTCAGTAAGTTCTGTTCCGTCAAGTCGCAGAACTCCGCCCCAATCCATATCATCTATGACTTTAGACGTCCTTGTGAATTTCCAGTTACTTGCACCATAGACCAAGGCATTGCTTCTGTAGCCAACGATCTGACATCTGTTCTTGTTAGGTGTGGCAGGGTAAAAGCCTGAAAGTTCTGTTTCATCGCTCAGCCTTATAATGCCATTATTATTAAATTTGCCTACAATTCCGCCGACGCTCTCGTCTGCGGACACATTTTTTGCCGTAACCGTGACCTTGCCGCCTACATTAACAAAAGCTTGGTCAGCATAGCCCACAAGTCCGCCATAGTTATTTTTTGATGACGTACTATCTGCTACAGATACTGTGGCATTGTTGATACTTACATAAGCCTTGCTGTTATCTCCTATCTCACCAATAAGGCCGCCAAAATCAAGGGCATTGCATGAGCCTGTAACTTTTACATTGATATCACAGAGCGCAAGTTCAGATTTAATAGCATTTACGGAATACCTTCCGATAACTCCGCCATAAAAGCCCGCCCTTACAGTGCCATTGACACTTGAAACAATAGAGGTGTTCTCTGCGCCTTTGAGGCATATTTTTGCACTCTCTGTGCTGCTGTTTATCAACTCTCCGAAAACAGAACCAACAGCCGCACTGTCAGCGGTACCTCCTGATGAACAAGCAAGTGTCATTTTCACACCGCTGAATTTTGAAATATCAAACGTCTTATTGTCAGCTTTACTGTATGTATAAGAGCCGAAAAGACCGCCCGCAGTTACAGAGCCTGTAACGCTTCCGGTCATGTTAATGCTGACATTTTCGCCAACATTTATTTCTGCATTTACAGCGCTGCCCACAAGTCCGCCAGCGTTGTTTGCAGATACTTTTATATCTGTCAAGGCATCGCACTTGTCAACGCTTAGTGCTGCGCCAATGCCCATTTTCCCAACAAACGCACCTGCGGTCGATTTGCCCGAAACGTCAAGTGAACCATTTGACACACTTACAGCAAGGCTTGTATTTTCACTCATAGTGCCGCAAGCAAGACCTGCATTATCTCCGCCTGATACTTCTGCCTTAATGACACCATTAAGAGAAATATCAAGATCAGAAATAGCCCCTGTTTCCATATTTCCTATAACAGAAGTAAATGCCTTGTAAACAGTGTTATCTGAATCAACCGTTGGTTCAGCAGTTACTTCCCATTTGTTTGCTGTAGTCACATTGTTGTCATGTATAACATTCTCGGCAAGCAAAGCAGTAGTACTATCTTCAGGTCTAACAAAAGTGATAGAAGCCAAATTTGCGCCGTCGCTAAGGTATTCAAAAAGCGCAAAACGGATCGGGAGCGTAATGCCTGAACCTACATTGGCTGTAACAGTTCCCTTAAAAGGAAATTCTTCCGTACCAAGTCCTTTTTCTATATCTTCAAAATCAGAATCTTTAAATTGCGATGTATTGTTTGAAAACTTTATTGTGATGTTCTGATAAACACTTGGATCAGCATTAAGAAGCTTTTTAAAATCTTCTGCATTCTGTATCGTATAAACATAATTGCTTATATTGCCAGAAATATCAGTATAACTTTCCTCCGCCATAGCCGAAATAGCGTTAGTAAGAGTTGACACCATTTTGGATACAACTTTTGAAACGTCGGCAAGCGGCATACTTGTGACAAGCAAGACAGCAGCGGTAACTAAAGAAATAACATTCTTGCGATACTTGCTGTAAAGCTTGCGGCATATTCTGTTTATTTTATAATTTCTTTTAGTTTTCACTTTCAACTGCCTCCGTGCAGGGTAAATGGTCTTATCTAAACTTTCAGCTCAACAAGAAGATATTGTACCTGTGTACCTATCGCCTCGTCAGCGTCATTATACATTGAGCTAAGCGATGACAGCCGTGTTGTGCTGTACTTTTCGCCTTTAAGTATTTTTTCAAGTGTTGTTTTGTTATCTTCTGTATCAGCATTGACTGACAAAAACGAACCGATATTGTCCTTTATATATTCAGCAAATACTGAACGTTCGTCACTGTTATCGTCAAACAGCGCATTTTTCTCAGATAGATTTTCGTCCGTACTTTTCATGAGTATCTGACCAAGCGTGTTCGGCCATACCCAATATAAGTTCACTTCCTGCGGCTCGTCTACCTTGCAATCTTTAAACGTTCTTGTAAATGTTTCATCATGAAGAAAATCTGAATAAGTGTTAGTGTTCTCATCATATTTTTCAAAGAACATGATATGCCCGTTAAGAAACTTTGTGACCTCGTTATCCTCAACAGCCTTGTATCCGTCCGTATCATTGCCTTTATAACCGGTGATTCCAAGTTTGAACTGTATCTCCAGATCTCCCGACTGCTTAGGTACAACATAAAAGGTAAGCTTTCCGTAGCTGCCTGGGTTTATGCCGTCCGTCATGCCGCTCTCATCATCAAGAAGCCAATATATCTTGTTATTTTCATCAGAAGTGATGTTGCTCTCGTTCGACACCATAGAGTAATCATTGCTGTTAAGTATATTAGCTTTAAGCGTGTCAGCACTGCCCACTGTTTTCAGTTCAAAGGGCGAATCAACGCTTGCCATGCCGAACGAGTCAAGGTCAAGTGCCTTATCAATGGTAAACCAAGCCAAGCTGACCGCAATAAGTATGAATGCCATCACCGCAACAGGTATTATTTTCATAATAAGCAGTTTGCGCTTTTTCTTTTCTTCCTCGCTCTCTGCTTTCTCTATCACTTTACGCTCAGCCACTTTAGCGACCTCCATTATTTCATCGAG